>CAKRKK010000103.1 GCA_934358235.1 uncultured Lachnospira sp. | reverse complement strand
ATGATAAATGGGTGGATTCCCGAGTGGCCAAAGGGGACAGACTGTAAATCTGCTGGCACTGCCTTCGAAGGTTCGAATCCTTCTCCGCCCATTCTACATAGCATAAGCTTGCAGGCAGTAAAGCGTTACTTAGGCTGCACCAAGTATTTGTTATGTATTAACATATGATATACCAAAGAGCCGGTGTGGCGGAACTGGCAGACGCACAGGACTTAAAATCCTGCGGGACTTATACTCCCATACGGGTTCGATTCCCGTTGCCGGCATTAACCTTCTACAGTATTGTAGAAGGTTTTTTTCTTTATCAGGAAATTGTCTTTATCAGGAAATTGTCTTTATTAGGAAATTAGTCTTTATTAGGAAATCGGTCTTTCTTAAGAAGTGGCAGAAACATATAGTGAATGCGTATAGCAGATACATACAAGATTGCATTTGCGTATATACTTGTATTAGTGTAAACTAGAATAAATAATGTAAAGCTAGCACTAAGCAGGGCTGGCCAGAAGGTATTAAGGGGGATGGTATGAATCAGCTTGATGGTAAGTTATCTATAATTATGCCGGCATATAATGAGGAAAAGCTAATTTATAACAGCATTATCCAGACACTTAAGATTGTTTCGGGCTTCGTAAGTGATATTGAAATAGTAGCAGTTAATGATGGAAGCAGGGATAATACGAAAGCAGAGATAATAAGAGCACAGAAACAGGATAAAAGAGTAAGGCTCGTAAGCTCTGAAAAGAACAGGGGAAAGGGAAATGCTATTATAGCAGGTGTTTCACAGGCAGAGGGAAAGTATATAGCATTTGTTGATGCAGATTTAGAGCTTAATCCGGCACAGCTTGAAGGCTATATAAAGAAAATGCTTACAGATAATGTAGATGTTGTTATTGGCTGTAAGTTTCACAAGGACTCAAAGCTTAAGTATCCTTTTAAGAGAAAGGTTATAAGCATGTGTTATTACATAATGCTGCTGCTTTTGTTTCATCTAAATGTGAAGGATACACAGACAGGGTTAAAGCTGTTTAAGGCAGAGGCGATTAAGCCTGTTGGACATCTGATAAGGACCTCTGGCTTTGCATATGATATAGAATTGCTTGTGGCAGTCCACAGGAGAGGCTTTAAGATTGCACAGATGCCGGTGGAGGTTGTGTTTGTGCGCGAACAGGGAAGCCGGCGTATAGGCATAAAGGATTGCATAAAAGCCTTCTTTGATACCTGGGCAATATTTAACAGAGTGTATTTTAAACATTATTACGATGAAAATAAAAGTTTTTGCATTTTTTGACGTAATTACATTGTATATCGATGCTTACTATGTTAGAATATATGCGATTTTTTAGTACGTCACTATATTAAAGGAAACTTAAGACAGGAATAAAGGAAGAGAGGCACATAAGTGGAAAAGTTAAAGAATATTCTTTGGAAAGCTAAGAATGGTCTTACAGAACATAAGAGGGTAAGTCTGGCTGTAACGCTGGTAATACTTGTGGCTGCGGTGGCGGCAACGGCGGCAGTAGTTTTGGGAGGCTCACGTTCAGGAGCAAGCGTAGTAGTTGGTGGAGAGACAACTAATGATGTAAAAGAACCAATAGTTATGTATCATAGTGATAGTATTGATGAGGCAGAGGATATAGAGTTAGCAGAGGAAGATGTTAAAGAGGAAGAAGTTAAAGAAGAGGATAACAGCCTTGAATTCGAATATGATGGAAAGGTTATCAATATAAATGCAAGTTCACCAGTTGAGCTTATCCCAGAGGAGGAGCTTGAAAAGAAGGTTGAGGCAGATCCTGGTGATACTACTATAGGTGCAGAGGTTCCAGTTGAAGATCCCGCACCATCGCAGACAAAAGAAACAAGCACAAACACAAATACAAATAATAATGGCTCAGATAATAAAGGCAGCCAGGACACTTCAAAGAACGAAACATCAAACGAGGATATTGCTATAACAAAGAGTGCATATGCGGGTGACCAGTTCGCACCATTTTCAAGTGATATTGTAAACAGCTTTGGTGGCGGATATACTAATCCTAAAAGCCTTACAGTTAAGAATTCAAGCGGAACAGTTGTAAAGAGTTATTCAGCAGACGAGCTGGCTTCATATGGAGCTAAGCTTGACAGCTTAAGCTTTGCACTTAATAGTGCAGATACATATACATTGCATTATGAGTATGAAGGACCAAAGGTACAGGTAGACAAGGCTATTCCTGGAATAGATGTATCGCACTGGCAGAATGATATAGACTGGAGTGCAGTTGCAGCAGATGGATACAAGTATGCAATGATAAAGGTTGCCGGACGTTCAATAGGTGAAGACGGTAACTTATATGAGGATGATTATTTCAGACAGAATATAGAAGGTGCACTTGCTAATGGACTTCAGGTTGGTGTGTACTTTTTCTCACAGGCACTAACTGTACAGGAAGCATATGAGGAAGCCTCATATATACTGAATCTTATAAAAGGCTATAACATAACATATCCAGTAGCATTTGACTGGGAAACAACAAGCGGTTACAGAACCTGTGACAAGTTAAGCAGATCAGAATTAACAGCTATATGTGAAGCCTTCTGTGATACAGTAAAGAGCCACGGTTATAAGCCTATGATATACATGAGCAAGAATGACTGGCTCAATAAGGTTGATACAAACAGACTCTCATCAAAGTATAATGTATGGCTTGCCTGGTACTTTAGAAAATATTATTATAGCGATGAAAACAGATTATATCGCGATGGAGATGAGGTTCCGGACCTTCCATTTGAATATAATATATGGCAGTATACAAGTACAGGACATGTTGAGGGTGTAGGCGGATATTGCGACATGAATGTCACATTTACAAAGGCGTTCGTGGATGGTGATAAGTCAAAGAATGTAAAGCTTGTGGTTACAGATAAGCCAACACAGCAGGAAACTCAGACACAGCCTTCAACAACACAGCCAGCAGAAACATCAAAGCCAACAGAAACAACACAGGCTGCACCAACAACGACACAGGCTGCGCCAACAACAGTACAGGCTGCATCGACAACAGCTAAGGCTGACTCAACAACCGGTCAGCAGTAGTGCAGACACAGTATGCTAAGGAAGAAAAAGCATAGGTGCTGGTTTGATGTATGGCTAAGAGCATCAATGTAAATATAATTGTATGTTATACATGTATTTTTAATTAATTTCTACATAAACTACTCTTGAATTATTAAATTACCGGTTATTGTAAAGATATTTCTGGTGAGGATTGGAGTACATTTATGTCACATAATATAAGAATTAATTGGAAAAGACTGGTAGCAGCATTAGCTATAAGCATAGGCGCAGGTGTTTTGTCCTGGCTTTTAACTGGAAATTCAATGGAGATGTACAGACAGTTGAATAAGCCGCCTTTATCACCACCAGGACAGGTTTTCCCGGTAGTATGGACGATATTGTTTGTGTTTATGGGAATCGCCTCCTATATAGTGTGTGAGACAAGAGATGATGACAGGACAGAGGCACTTATATTATATGCTGTGCAGCTTTTTGTGAATATTGGATGGTCGGTTATATTTTTTAATTTTGGTGCTTTGTGGCTGGCATTTTTCTGGCTTATGCTTTTATGGGTGCTTATAATATTTACAATATGGAGATTTTTCCAGGTTAATACAGCGGCTGCCTGGCTTATGGTTCCATACCTGTTATGGGTTACATTTGCGGCATATCTTAACATTGCAGTTGCAGTAATTAATTAAAATATACTTGTTTTGGAAAATTTAAGATGTTAGTATAAAAGCTGAATTGTGTTTCTTGTTAGCAGGACATGGTTCGGCTTTTGTGATTTCGCAGGAAATTCAAAAATAGTTAACATATTGTTAACAATTAGAAATATAATCAATGTTATAATCAGTCGTATTGTGTGAACTCATAAAACAAAAATAAATATAAAAACAGTAAGAAACGGAAGGAAACGAGGCGTGGTATGAAAAAGGTATTGCCACACATCAGATGCGTGATATTCATATGCGTGCTTGCGGCAGTTATATGCGTATGTGATTATTTATTCGCAGAAAGTGGATATATAAGATTCATATTTAATCAGGTTAAGGCAGAGAATTCTGATACAGAAGGAGGCTATGATACTATTATTCTTGGAGCATCTCATACAAGATGCAGTATAGATACAAGCTATATAGACGAAAAGCTAGGTGTTAATTCCTTTAATATGGGAATACCCGGAGAAACAGTAGATGATATGTATTATGTATTAAAGTCAGTCTGTAAGGATAATGCTGTAAAAAAGGTTATTATAGATGTTGATTATTATTATTGGATGAATGGACAGTCGCAGAATCATTTTTCAAGGTCATTTATATATCAGCAGATGACAGATGCAGGATTAAAGGCGGAGTATTTATGGAAAAACAGGTCCTATATAGATATAAGAAATGTATTTTCAAGAAGACTGACCTGGAAGTGTACGCTGAATAAGGCGAAGACTAATCTGGAGCTTAAAAGGTCAGAGGAATATAAGAACTATGAAATGTCTGCAGGTCTAGACACAGATGGCTACTTTGCAACGGCAGGAGGACCTTATATGGGAAAGGGCTTCTGCTTCAGATATAGAATTAATGATGTACCGGGCAATCCTGAGTACACTAAAACTATGAAAACTAATGCTAACAAAGAGCTGGATAAAACGGTTATTAAACAGTTTACACAGCTTGTTGAATATTGCAGAAGTAATGATATTGAGCTTGTGTGTGTGGAATCGCCAATAACACCGGATGCGTTCAGAGAAGCAGAGGTTGATAAGGCAGTTACAAAACTAAAAGAGCTGTTTGACAGCTATGGAATCGCATATTATGACTTTAATAAGGCACTTATGTCGGTGCTTCCAAGAGATGATTCAGCATATGTTGATACAGAAGGACACATGTATGGTGAGCTTGCAGAAAGTTATTCAGAGCTTTTAGCACAGGTGCTTATGGAGGATGCGATGGGAACACTTGATGAAAGCAGGTATTTCTATAATTCATATCAGGATATGTATGCTTCTATGGTTCAGGATTATGAGAATACCACAGGCTTAGAGTGGAAAGCTTACTAACAGAAAAGAGGAGATTATGTCATTTACATCATTTGAATTCTTCCTGTTTGCGCTTATGGCGCTGGTTGTATATTATATTATACCTAAAAAGGTACGCTGGGTATGGCTGCTGATATTGAGTTATCTTTATTACTTTACATACAATGTTACTACGGTATGGATGCTGCTGTTAACAACAGCAGTTACTTATACGGGTGGAATAATGCTTGGCAGACTTAACGGGTTAAAGCCGGATAAGGATGCTGACCGGGAAGCAAAGAAAGCATTTAAAAAAGATATTACGAGTAGAAAGAAGAAGGTTGTGCTGTTAGTGATTCTTCTTTCCTTTGGTGTGCTTGCGGTATGTAAGTATACGAATTTTATGATAGGAAATATTAATGGAATACTGGCGGCAGTAGGAAGTAAGGGAAGACTTAGCATACTTAAGCTCACGCTTCCGCTAGGAATATCCTTTTATACCTTCCAGTCGGTAAGCTATGTTGTTGATGTGTACAGGGCAAAGCATGAGCCACAGAAGAATTTCTTTAAGTATGCGTTGTTTGTATCATTTTTTCCACAGCTATTGCAGGGACCGATTGGACGGTATGAAAGGCTTGGAAGCCAGTTATACGAAGGACATAGCTATGACCTTAGGAATATACAGTTTGGTGTGCAGAGAATATTATGGGGCATGCTAAAGAAAATGGTGCTTGCAGACAGGGTAAATGCAGCAGTCACACTTATATTTAATAACTATTGGAATTATGGCGGCTGGATTAATGTGTTCGGCGTGATTCTTTATAGCATACAGCTATATGCTGACTTTTCAGGTGGCATTGATATAACCATAGGTACTGCACAGATGTTTGGAATAACTATGGATGATAACTTCAGACAGCCATATTTTTCACGTTCAATTAGCGAGTTCTGGAGAAGATGGCATATAACGCTTGGTACATGGATGAAGGATTATATATTTTATCCTTTTTCATTATCAAAATGTATGAATAAGTTTGGCAAGTGGTGCAGGAAAACCTTTGGCAGCAATGCAGGCAAGCTGTTGCCTGTAAGTCTTGCAAACCTTCTTGTGTTTTTTGTGGTAGGTATATGGCATGGCGCAGCGTGGAAATATATAATGTATGGCATGTATAATGGTGTTATCATAGCGGCAAGTGGAATGCTTGCACCGGTGTATGCCAGAATACATAATAAGCTGCATATTAATCCAAAGAGTTGGTGGTATCAGGGCTTTTGCATTATAAGAACCTTTATACTTGTCAATATAGGCTTTTACTTTGACATGGCACCGGATCTGCATGCAGCTAATGTGATGCTGTTAGATACAGTTACTAAGGCAGGCATATCCCAGCTATCCATGCAGATGGTTAAATCAGTAGGACTTACAGAACAGGATCTTATAATTGTAATTGTTGGCTGCGTTATTGTATTCATAGTGAGCCTTTTAAAGGAAAAGGGAATAAATATAAGAGAAACGATAGCAGCTAAGAATATTGTAATAAGATGGGTGATATATATAGCATTTATAATGTTTATACTTATATATGGAAGCACAACAACAACATCAGACTTTATATACGCTAACTTCTGATAAATAAACAGCCAGCATTAACTAAAGCAGGGTGTAACATAATAACCGGGGGATTAATACCTCCGGTTTTTGGCATTTTGGGTGATAGTGACAATTATGTAGCAAGGTGCTATAATAACAAGATGGTTATATATAATGTAAGTAAAAAGTAAGTTTACGCATGTATGATGAAAATATAGGGAGATATGTATGAACAGTAATCAGGATAAAGAATTTATTCAGCTTATACAGGATGTTATTGCTGGAAGAACTGAGAAGAAGGAGTTATGTAATAGGATATATAAGGAGGTTTATGCTCTTGCTTATCCGGTATATCGTGATGAAGAAAGCAGCATGACTCAGACCAAGAAGGCTCTTATTGAGGTGTGCAGGCAGATAGAGAATATAGACCTTTCAAAGAATGTACATAAGCAGATTGCAACAATGGCATCTGTTTATTACTTTACTAATGCAATAAGCGAAGCCGGGGCTGACCTTGGCAGCAATATGGATGTAAGTGAATATAAGTATTCAAGAATACGCGAGGATGAAGAATTACTTGGTTATATGAAAAAACAGGTAAATATATTCAGAAGTCCTAAGGCCTATGATGAGCAGGCGGGTGGATTAAAGCAGGTGGATGCCATACATATGGCGTTGCTTGAGCTGTATGCATATGAAATGCATTCAGTTGATGTTATTGAGAGCCTGACGGATATTGATAGTACATATATAGGAAGCTGGCTTGAAGAGGCAAGAGCAGTTGTTTTAGGCTATGCCCTGCCTAAGACAGATAGTGCTGAGGCTGATGCTGCAGGGGACGATGTTTCAGAGGCACAGAGTGCTTATGAGGATGAGTATGCAGCCGGTGGTTCGGAAAATACTGCTAATGAACATGACGTTTACGAGGAATATGGTCTGGATGAAGCTGATGAGGATAATGATGAATATGAGGAGCAACAGGCAGTAAGTTCTGTATATAGCAGAAAGAAGGGAAACAGGGATAATGTTATTACGGCATTTATTAAGAAACTGTTTCCAGCATTATCATATCCTGCAAGAAAGGCAGCAGCATCAGCTATGGGCTGTCTGGTTGTCATAATAATTGTTGCAGTAGTTTTATCATCAGTTGTATCTGGAAAGAATAAAAAGAAGACAGCTAACAACAGCAATTATGATTATAAGAAATCAGAGTATACTACTACTAATGACAATGACCAGCCAACAACAAGAGCTTCAAGAACAAAGAACTCAAAGAATGGTGACACTTCTACACAGGATACAGATACAAAGACTGAGGCTGTTAATAGTGACAATGTGACAGATAATAATAACCAGAATAGCAATCAGAATAATAACCAGGCGGCTGAAAAGAAGGATGACCGTCAGGAGAATTCAGCAGAAAAAGATAATAACAGCAATTCTGGTAATAACGATAATGACAGTTCTAATGATGACAAGCCATCAGATAAGTCTGATAGTGAAAGTACAGAAAACAAGGGTGACGGTACAGGAAGTACAGACGCAGGAAACAAGGGCGATAGTACAGGAAGTACAGACACAGGAAACAAGGGCGATAGTACAGGAAGTACAGACACAGGAAACAAGGGCGATAGTACAGGAAGTACAGACACAGGA
>CAKRKK010000102.1 GCA_934358235.1 uncultured Lachnospira sp. | reverse complement strand
GCTACAAGCATAGAAGAACAGAATACTATGACAACATCTATACAGCAGGCTATTGAGCACACAGGCGAAGTATCTAATGCGATGGTAGATATTGCAATGGATTCTAATGATAGTATTAAAAAGAATATAGAAATCATGACAGAGCTTAAGACACAGTCTGCGCAGATAAAGGATACTAATAAGTCGGTTACTGATTCAATGTCAAAGCTTCAGGAGAAAACTAAAGAGGTTGAGAATATAGCGGATATGATTCTTAATATATCAAGCCAGACTAATCTTCTTGCACTTAACGCTTCAATAGAGAGTGCAAGAGCAGGAGAGGCAGGAAGAGGCTTTGCAGTTGTGGCTGAGCAGATAAGACAGCTCGCAGAGCAGACAAAGGGCTTTACAGAGGATATAACAAAGATAATATATGAGCTTAATGCCAATGCAGAGGATGTTGTGGAATCTGTTAGGATTTCCGTCAATGCGGCCGATACGCAGAGTGATAATATTAATTCAGCTTCACAGACGTTTGAACAGCTTAATAGTAATATGTCAGCATTAGTAGAGCATGTGGAGGAGGTTAATAAACAGATAACAGGCCTTTCAGCTTCCAATAACAGAATTGTTGAGAATATATCACAGCTCTCTGCAGTAACACAGGAGGTTACAGTTAATGCAGAACAGGTGCATAATCTGAGCGAGCAGAATCTTGAATATGCAGAGCAGGTAAAACAGGCGGTTGAGCATATAAGAAATACATCTGAAAAGATGAATATGGCATAAAAGTTAATAAATAATATTTAGAAAGTTTATAAATAATTCAGACCTGATTAAAATAATTAATAAAATAGTTGTAAATAATTGAAAATTGTTATAAAATTAACACAACATATAATCAGTAATATGATCGGAGGCGTGTTAATATGTTATTTCAACTTTATGGCGATGGCACTATCTATAAGCTTATAGGATGGGTGCTTGTATTCGCAGGGCTTGTTATATGTAACGAGCTTGCAAGACGTTCAAAGTTTGGTGGATTATTATTCTTTGTATTTATTCCTATTGCTTTGACAGTTTATTTCGTGGCTATCCAGATAGGAGCCGCAAATGGTGCTTCGTGGGCACTTAATAACCAGACATATAAGTATATGAATGGATGGTTCCATTATGCCAAGCTTTATGCTGCAACAGCAGGCTGTATTGGCTTTATGATGCTTAAGTATAAGTGGAGCATAGGTAAAACAGAGTGGTTTAAGGTATTCCCATTCTTAATTGTTGCTATTAATATTCTTATTGCCGTATGTAGTGACTTTGAATCTGCAATCAAAGGCGGAATGAATGGTGGCTGGTGGTTTTCTAACGAAGGTGTATGGCTTTACGGTGGCTGGTGGAACTGGCTTAACGGTATCGCAGGTCTTATCAACATCTTCTGTATGACTGGCTGGTGGGGTATCTATTCTTCTAAGAAGAAGGATGATATGTTATGGCCGGATATGACTATATGGTTTATAGTTGCATACGATATATGGAACTTTACATATACATATAACAACCTTCCTACACATACATGGTATTGTGGTGTTGCATTACTTCTTGCACCAACCTTTGCCAATGCTTTATGGAACAAGGGTGGATGGATTCAGAACCGTGCTAATACACTTGCAACATGGTGTATGTTTGCACAGATATTCCCACTTTTCCAGGTGGATGGAATATTTGCTACACTTCCTGTACTTTATAAGTATACGGGAGCAACAACAGGAATGGAGCTTTCAAAGCTTACATTAGAGCAGATGAATGCTGCTGGCGCTTATCCGGTAGCACAGGGTGTTATGTCTATACTTGCAGTAGTGGCCAATGTTATCTGTATCTCAGTTATTATAAAGAGAGCAGTTGAACAGAAGAAGAATCCTTACAAGAACGAGATATTTGCAGGAACCAGAGACTTTGACCAGGCTATGGACAGAGCCTGAAGGCGTGTATTAAAAGGAATTAAAAGAGTTACAGGTTTAGGTTAACTTATGATAAATTGATTATATGAGACAGAAGAAGCTGTTGACTGTTTTCTATTATATATTTAGTATATATACATGGAAATAGTTCGACAGTTTCTTTATTTTTATGGTATACTAATAGGAGAACTAAGTGGATTGCGAAGCAATTGCGTAATCTGCAGTTATTAGCTGAGGCAGCTTTATAAAGGAGATTATATTATGGTTAAGAAGATTAAAGGGATTAAGATTGAACTCATAATTATTTCTATTGTATTATTTGCTCTTGGACTTTTTCTTGTAGTATTTCCAGAGATTTCGCAGCTTATTATATGTAAGGCGGTGGGAATAGCATTATGTGTATGGGGTGTGTTAAGACTACTAACATACTTTAGTATGGCAAGAAAGGAAATATTTGCTTCCTTTGGATTAGTTCAGGGAATTTCATTATTAGCATTTGGATTATTCTTTGTGATGAAACCAGAGGTTATTGCTATGTTTTTTGGAACAATCCTTGCGATAGTTATTATTATTGACGGAATACTTAAGCTTCAGTATGGAATAGAGTTTTACCGTATGGAGGCTGATAAGTGGTGGATAGAGGCTGTCGTAGCTGCATTAATGGTGGTTATGGGTGTGATTGCATTATTTAATCCATTTGATTCATCAGTAGCACTTATGATATTCATTGGTATAGTGCTTATGGTAGAAGGTATATCAGATCTCGTTGCCATTATCAGAATATCAGGTTTTGTAAAAAGGTTAAAGGATATGTAATAAGCAGTATGCTTATATAAGGTTAAAACGTAATCAGTACAATAATACAGTCAGATAAAGTGCCAAAGCTAAGCACAAACAATAGTAAGGGAGAATTAACATGTCAGAAAAGGTAATATATGCCGCAATACTTGGGGCTGGAACAGTAGGAATGGGAACTTATAAGCTTTGTCAGGCGATGGAGGATGAAATAAAGCATAAAACAGGTGCCAGACTTGTTATTAAGAAGATTCTCGTAAGAAATATCAGTAAGAAAAGGGATGGTATTCCAGATGAACTTCTTACAGATGACTGGGCAGAGATTATAACAGATGACCAGATAAGTATTATAGTTGAACTTATGGGTGGTATCCATCCGGCAAAGGATTATGTACTTGATGCACTTAAAGCTGGAAAGCAGGTCGTTACAGCCAACAAGGATCTTATAGCAGAGTATGGGGAAGAGGTTGGCAATGCAGCTAATGAAGCTGGTGCAGATCTTCAGTTTGAGGCTGCAGTTGCAGGTGCTATTCCTATTATCAGACCATTAAAGCAGAGCATGGCAGGTAATCATATTACTGAAATTATGGGTATTGTTAATGGAACTACGAATTACATCCTTACTAAGATGACAGAAAGCGGTATGGATTATGAAGAGGCACTTGCCAAGGCAACAGAGTTAGGATATGCAGAAGCAGATCCAACTGCAGATGTTGAAGGGTATGATGCAGGTAGAAAGATAGCTATTATGGCATCAATAGCATTTAATTCAAGAGTAACCTTTGCTGATGTGTATACAGAAGGAATTACAAAAATATCATCAGATGATATAAAATATGCTAAGGAGTTTGGATATATTATTAAGCTTCTTGGTGTAGCAAAGAATACAGAGGATGGAATAGAGGTTAAGGTTCATCCTATGCTTATACCATCTAATCATCCACTTTCAACAGTTAATGATGCTTTTAATGCAGTATTTGTACACGGACTTGCCATGGATGATGCTATGTTTATGGGACGTGGAGCAGGACAGATGCCAACGGCAAGTGCTGTTGTTGGTGATATTATAGATGTGTGCAGAAATATAGTACATAATTCCTGTGGAAAGATAGGCTGCTGTTGTTATAAGCACCTTAATGTCAAGAATATAGCAGATACAAGCAGCAAGTTCTTCTTAAGATTAGAGATAGCTGACAGATCAGGTGTGCTTGCCAATATAGCAAGCGTGCTTGGTAATAGTGGAGTAAGTATAGCCCAGGTTGTCCAGAAGAAAAGCAAGGATGGAGTGGCAGAGCTTGTAATTATCACAGATGAGGTTAAAGAAAAGCATTTTAATGATGCGATGGCTGTATTCAAGGGATTATCAGCAGTTAAGAATATTGCTGGTGTTATAAGAGTGTATTAAGATAAAGGTATTAGGAGAAGTTTAATGGCATCAAAGTATTATGCAGTAAGAAAGGGCCGCAGGCCTGGAATATACAGAAGCTGGGATGATTGTAAGGAACAGGTGTTTAAATGTGAAGGTGCAGAGTATAAGAGCTTTGTAACAGAAGCAGAAGCCTCAGCTTATATGAAAGCGGTGGTGGATAAGGTTAAGGAAAGTGACAGCTATGCATATGTAGATGGTTCATACAATGCTACAACAGGGGTATATGGCTTTGGTGGCTTTCTTATGCATGCTGGTGATAAATATATTCTTAGTGGCTCTGGTGATGATAAGGAGATGGCAGCTATGAGAAATGTGGCAGGCGAGATACTTGGAAGCATGGCGGCAGTACAGAAGGCCATAGAGCTTGGCATAGACAGCATAGATGTTTACTTCGATTATATGGGAATAAGAGCCTGGGCACTTGGAGAGTGGAAAAGAAATAAAAAAGGCACCATAGCATATTATGATTATATGCAGTCAGTTAAAGACAGGATAGCTGTTAATTTCATTAAAGTTAAAGGACATTCCGGTGTTTTGGGAAATGAGGAGGCTGACAGGCTTGCTAAAGAAGCAGTCGGTATTGTGTAAAATCACGTAAAATTATCAGATGATAATTGACATTCGCTTTTAATATATGATACAATTCGTTCGTGTGAGTCAGTAATATATGATTTCATACAAATATGACCACTAAACCCTAAGAAAGAGTGTTAAGGGTTAAGTTAAGCCTAACGGACAGGCGGGTCGGTTGCCGGTGTGGTAAACCCACATTATTGTTATTGATTGGGCTTTAAGCCCTGTTTATAAGTTGATTACTTTATAATCTGTGCCAAGCACATCATCTTGTGAAACGGTCAATAAAGAGTGACGCATATTTGTATGTCATAGATATTATATATTTATATAATAGTATATTTATCTATGTGTATATCGCTGATTTCCTTAAATAATTCGTATTAATTTCTGCTGATTTGTAAAGTATATAAGAAAAGATAGCAGAGAAGTGGATTAAGCTTATGACTATATTGTAGAGATGGTTGTGCATATTGCACGGCTGTCTCTTTTTTTGTTACTTAGGAAAGGATAATAAGTATATGCTTCAGATTATAGGGAATAAGAAATCAGTTATGGACTAAAGAGATTAATATTGTTGTTGTGAATGGAGATAAAAAGATGTTAGATGACCAGACAAGAGCTCCGATATATGAGGCGTTAGAAAGATTAAGAAGACAAAGAGTTGTTCCGTTTGATGTACCAGGACATAAGAGGGGCAGAGGCAATCCCGAGCTGGTTAATCTGCTTGGTGAGAAGTGTGTGGGAATAGATGTGAATTCTATGAAACCACTTGACAATCTGTGTCATCCAGTATCAGTTATACGTGATGCAGAGGAGCTGGCAGCCCGTGCTTTTGGTGCTGAAAATGCATTTCTTATGGTGGGAGGTACAACATCAGCGGTACAGGCGATGATACTTTCTAACTGTAAGCGTGGAGATAAGATAATACTTCCAAGAAATGTACATAAGAGCGCTATTAATGCACTTGTTTTATGTGGCGCAATCCCTGTGTATGTTAATCCCGAGGTTAATCCTGAGCTTGGTATATCACTTGGTATGAATCTGGCTTCTGTAAAGAAGGCAATAGAAGATAATCCTGATGCAGTAGCGGTACTTGTAAATAATCCTACCTATTATGGAATATGCTCAGATATATGTTCTATAGTTAAGCTTGCACACCAGTACGGCATGAAGGTGCTTGCAGATGAGGCACACGGAACACATCTGTACTTTCAGCCAAAGCTTCCAGTTTCAGCTATGGAGGCTGGTGCAGATATGGCTGCTGTATCCATGCATAAGTCAGGAGGTTCGCTTACACAAAGCTCAATACTTCTTACTAATAAAGGAGTGAATGCGGACTATGTAAGGCAGATAATTAATCTTACACAGACAACAAGTGGTTCCTATCTGCTGCTTGCCAGTCTGGATATTTCAAGACGAAACCTTGCATTAAGAGGAAGAGAGTCATTTGCAAAGGTGATTGAAATGGCTGAGTATGCAAGAAAAGAGATTAATGATATTGGTGGATATTATGCATATGGAAAGGAGCTTGTTAATGGTACAAGTGTATATGACTACGATGTTACAAAGCTATCGGTGCATACGCTTGGACTAGGACTTGCAGGAATAGAGGTGTATGATCTTCTAAGAGATGAATATGATATCCAGATTGAGTTCGGAGATGTAAGTAATATACTTGCTTATATTTCAATTGGTGACAGATTACAGGATATTGAAAGACTTGTTGGTGCGCTTGCAGATATAGCCAGAATATATAAAAAGGATAAAACAGGTATGTTAAGTGGTGAGTTTATAAGTCCGCTTGTTGCAAAGTCACCACAGGATGCTTTTTATGCTGACAAGGTATCGCTTCCAATAAAGGAAACAAAGGGACGTATATCTGGAGAGTTTGTTATGTGTTATCCTCCTGGAATACCAATTCTTGCGCCTGGTGAAATGATAACTGAGGAAATTATAGAATATATATTGTATGTTAAAGAAAAAGGCTGTTCAATGCAGGGAACAGAGGATCCAAAGGTGGATAACCTTATGGTGCTTATGTAAGAGCATAGCAAAGCAGTAAAGTAAAGCAATAATAAATTATAAAATATTAATTCAAGAGGTAACAGATGATATGGAAATGTGGTTTTCAGAGCTGCACACAACCAATGTAAAGCTGTCGATGAGAATAGAACAGCAGTTGTGTTCGGTTGAGAGTGATTGTCAGAGAATAGATGTTCTTGTATCAGATGAATTCGGAAAGTTTCTTGCACTTGATGGAGAAATTCTGTTTTCTGAAAAAGATGAATTTATATACGATGAAATGGTTACGCATGTGCCTATGGCTGTTCATCCGGATGTCAAGAGGGTGCTTATAATAGGTGGTGCAGATGGTGGCGTAGCCAGGGAGCTGATTAATTATAAGAACATAGAAAGAATAGATGTGGTTGAGCCTGATGAAACCTTAGCTGAGGTTTGCCGGAAGTATTTTCCAGAGCTTGCCTGTGGTCTGGAGGATGAGAGAGTTAACGTATATATACAGGATGGACTGCGTTTCCTAAG
The DNA here is from genome assembly GCA_934358235.1 of uncultured Lachnospira sp. Classification (GTDB taxonomy): domain Bacteria; phylum Bacillota; class Clostridia; order Lachnospirales; family Lachnospiraceae; genus Lachnospira. The sequence goes on along the minus strand of CAKRKK010000102.1, from coordinate 1,072 downwards.
GAGTAAGACGGATGAGTATGATCTTATCATCAATGATGCGACAGATCCATTTGGCTATACAGAAGGATTATTTACTAAGGAGTTCTATGGAAGCTGTTATAAGGCGCTTAAAGAAGATGGCATTATGGTATATCAGCACGGAAGCCCATTTTATTCAGAGGATAAGGAGGAGTGCGTGAAAATGCATAGAAAGGCTTATCAGGCATTTCCTGTAAGCCGTGTATACCAGGCACATATTCCAACCTGTTCGTCAGGCTACTGGCTTTTTGGCTTTGCGTCAAAGAAATATCATCCGTTGCTGGACTTTAAGCCAGAGGAATGGAAGAAATTAGGAATCAGGACAAGATATTATACAACGAATCTTCACAGAGGAGCTTTTATGCTTCCAAGATATGTTGAAGATATGCTTGAAGAGGAAGAGTGTTAAGCATAGAAAAACAAAGATTACAATAAATAAAATAAATGATCCAAAAGGAGGATAAGAATAATGAGCAGATTATTAATAATAGGATGTGGCGGTGTCGCAGGAGTAGCCATACACAAATGTTGTCAGAATAGTGAGGTATTTACACAGATCTGTATAGCAAGCAGGACTAAAAGCAAGTGTGATGCGCTTAAGGAAAAGCTAAGCAGCAGTACAAAGACGGAAATAACAACAGCACAGGTAGATGCAGATAATGTGGAAGAGCTTGTTGGGCTTATAAACAGCTATAAGCCAGATGCAGTACTTAATCTGGCACTTCCATATCAGGATCTTACTATTATGGATGCCTGCTTAAGAACGGGTGTTAACTATATAGATACAGCGAATTATGAAGCTGAGGACACAGAAGATAAGGAGTGGAGAGCTATATATGAAAAAAGATGTAAGGAGGAAGGATTCTCAGCTTACTTTGATTATTCATGGCAGTGGAATTACAAAGAAAGGTTTGAAGCTGCAGGTATAATGGCACTTCTTGGAACAGGCTTTGATCCGGGTGTAACAAGTGTATTTAGTGCATATGCGCTTAAGCATTACTTTGATGAGATAGAAACAATAGATATACTTGACTGCAATGGAGGAGATCATGGA
>CAKRKK010000101.1 GCA_934358235.1 uncultured Lachnospira sp. | reverse complement strand
GAAATGGTTATTTCCAAGGTACCAGTTATGGATGTAATCAATGCAGCAAGAAAAGTACTTTACACAGGTCATATCGGAGATGGTAAGATATTCGTATATGATGTGGAGAATGTTGTAAAGGTTCGTACTGGAGAGGTTGGATTTGATGCTCTGCAGGGCGAGGATGACTAAAATATTGGATTAGACTTTATAAGGTGTGGATGTCAGAGAGATTTGGCATACACACCTTTTGGTGTTTTGTTGGTGAACGGACGATATAAGACACGGTAGGGCAGTCACAATAATACTTCATTATTTGTGACCGCCCTACCGTGTCTTATATTTGTCTTTGAGGCAATAAAAATTATACGTTAGATTAAGTTAGTCTATAGACAATTGCAAAATGGATTAAAAAAATTAGAAATGCTGTTTATTGACCACTGGGGGAAATGGTCAATTGTATGATTATGAAAAAGGAGGACAAAATTTATCAGATACAAAAACTACATTAATAGTGCTGGACTATGAGTATTTGAAAATGTTGGAAATTTATAAATGATTGTATAATTACTTAATATATAACAAGTAGGGAAAAGATATGAGAACGGATAAGATAGGTATTAATATTTCAAGGTTAAGAATTGAACGTGGAATTACGCAGGAACAGCTTGGCAGGGATATTGGATTGACAGCTTCTGCTATTTCAAATATAGAGTGTGGCAGGAGTGTGCCATCAGTGGATACTTTGTGCAGGTTTTCTGAGTTGTTTGGGGTTAAGGTCGATACCATATTATCTGATAAATCTGACTCAGATCTGAATAAGCTTGAAATGGAAGAAAAACTTGTTACTGTTGACAGATATTTATCTGAAATAAAAGAGATATCGGCTAATTACTGTATAGGTCATAGAAATTATGAGATTAGCAGGAAAGGAGGAGAAATAGTTTATAAAGCATCATCAAAGGAATAGATAAAACGTTAAATATGAGGAGGAAAACAGAGTGCACAGATTGAAAAGATGGATAGATGAAGGAGTCAGTATTTATAAAGAACAATTAAAAGAGAGTCCACTTGAAACAATAGCTATATATCTTTCGTGGGTATTTGTAATTATTATTGGATTAATGGCAGTATTTGCATATATAAAATTTATTATTGATGGCGGATATCCACTGAGTGTTGCCAGAGTTAAAGAAAATGGAGCTTTTGCCAGCGCTAATTTTACAAGTGGAACAACATATATAATATCTAATAATGTGGTTTGGATTATATTGGCAATAATTATTTGTATACAGACCCTGGTTTCAATTATTTTAATGTTTGCGGAAAAAGTAATATGGAAATGGATATTGTTTATTATAGATATAATTGCAATGGTATTTTGTGTTGTAAAAATATCAACGAATTACCATTATTTTGTAAATCATGAAACGGGATTTATATATGATGTTGTTCTGCTTATTACAATTATAGTTTTCTTTAAACTTCTTACAGATAGTGATGGAAGTGATGTATTTCTTGCAGAAGGATTAGGATTAGCAGCATATCTTATTATATTGGCGTTAATTTTATTATTGGAAAATATAGTGGCAATTGGTGCATTAGCAGGAGCGATTATTATTGTTGGAATAGTGGCTGCTATATTAATATTTGGTAATAGTTCAAAGGAGAGTGCAGGAAGTACATCTTCTGGAAGTGGAGGTTCAACCTCATATAAAAGTGTATCAGGTAATGTTGGAGTGAAAAGCAGAAAGCCAGATAAAAATACAGCAAATACACCAGCTTATAAAAAAGATAGTAACCCTAACCATCATTATATTTCAAATTATAATGAAATATTGGGCATTAAGCTATATAGGGTTCATGGTGATATGGGAGATTATATTGAATTAGATAATACAATGGTGGAGAAAAAGATATGTAGTCTTGCAGATGCAGAAAGTGGAAAACATAAATTTTATAGAGAAGAATCAGGAAAAGAAATCAGAGTTCAAGAAATTCCATGGAAATAAATAAAACATAAGGGGACACATTGTGAAGAAGAAAATAATAATAGGCGTATCGGCATCAGTAATAGTTATTGTGGCAATAGCTGCAGGCATTGTAACTGGAGCTTCATCGAAGAAAAAAAGCGGTAATGATATAAATGTTTCGTGTAAGGCAGCAGTGACTAAAAATGAGGATATAACATGTTATGACTGGCTTAAGAAGTTATGCAATAAGACGGGCGTTGAAGCAGAGGATTACAGAAAAGTGGCTAAGGAATATGGATATATTACAGATATCGATGAATTTAGTAATGATGACATAGCATCAGGCGGATTTATGGCTCTTACTTCAATGCGTGCAATGGGCGAAGGCAAAATGCAGATATATCTTGGAACTGATGATGCAATATCAGATAATACCAATATAGAGCTTGCAATTAATAATAACCTGATAGCAGAAGATTCGCTTGATAGAGGATTTTCTGACCAGGAGGCTGATGGTATTCTTGATAAATTTGATGATTTATACTATGGAGAATTCTGGCCTGAAGATATTGAAAATGTTTCTTATAAAGAAAATATTTCTCAGCTTCAGTTTTTTGATATTAAAGATTATAAAGAAGATAAAAGTATTATATATATAGATGAAAGTGCAGCCAAAAATCTGAAAAAAGGTGACACATTTGTATTTGATTATATGGGCGGGAAAATTGCAAAGAAAATCGTTGAGGATATGGGAAATGGTACATTTTCATTGGAAGACCCTGAGATAGACGAGGTATTTAATACTCTTATAGTTTCAGATTCGGCAAGCATAGGAATTGACGATATTATTAGTTACTATGGACTTGATAATGTGAAGGTGTCGGCTGGAAAGCCTGTAACTATGCTGGCAGCAGATGTGTCTGGCAATATTCATTCCAAGGGATTTGCAATAGAGGCAGAGGTAAATGATGATAATGAACTTGAAGTTACATTGACAGATAATGATACGGAGGCAGAATACGAGCTTCCTATTAAACAGAAGCTTAATAAAAAATGTGAGAATTTCTCTATAAAATGGGACGTTAATAATATAAATGTAGGAGCACAGGTTAAATATACTCTTAAGAGTGGGTTAAAATATGCATCTGTAGGTGTTGATATTGATTCAGAGATTTCAGGCGAAATCGGAGTTGAAGGTGATTTTTCAGATGGAATCCTTTTATGTCAGACACCTGCACTTATTGGTAGTAATCTTGTTGCAGTAAATGTAGCGTTATATATTGTTCCAGCAGTAGATGGTTCAGTTAATCTTAAAGTAGAAGTGCCATATTATGCAGGAGTATCATATGAAAAAGGGAAAGGCGTGAATGGAACAATGGGGCTTCGTTCATCTATGCAGACATCAATTGAGGCAGAAGGAACAATGGGATTGTATTTCAGGACAGCACCAATGCTTGTAACAATGAGATCTATTCCGTTGTTAGATGCGGAACTTGATATAGGTGCAGAAGCAGAAGCAACACGAACTGGCAGACCGAATGGACAGATATGTTCTGATGTTAATGTTAAATGTCCTGTTTTCATAATTGGAGTTGGTGATGAAAGTGTTAAATATAAGAATAAGAAATCACTTCTTTGTACAATGGATATAAGTAAGAGTTATGAATTTACATCATTTGCAAGAAGCAAATCATTTCATTATGAAAGACTTGCTGATGGCACGAAGCAGTTTGTGAAGGAATGTACATATAATGAGCAGCCGGAAGATGATAAGCCAAAGGAAAGTGAGGCAAGTACAGAAGCGCCAATACAGCAGCAGCCAACGCAGGAGCAGGTAACACAGGAGCAGGTAACAAAAGGAACAGATGTAAAAGAATCAGGGCCGCTTCATACATATAAGACGAGAATGGCAGAATATTTCCCAGAGCAGACGACATTTTATTTTGATTATCCGGATAATTGGACAGTAGTATCAGAGCGGGCTAATGCGAATACAGAAATGGTTACAATTCAAAATGATAATGGTGTTCAGATTGAATATATAGCACGAGATGATAAATTTGGAACAGAAATTATGGGTAATATTATGGTAGAAGCTAAAAATGATGTTGTATCAAAGCCAAGGTATAACTCTGGCGGAGAATTGGTGATAGTTAAGACAAAGGACTATAAAGAATATTCAAGAACTTCACCTGATGTAAGGGAATATGATGATGGTGCAGAAAGATATGCATTGATGCCAGCTTCTACAAGTTATTCGATATGTCACACGGGAATTTATTTAGGCTGTTATTTTGAAACACCTAAAGAAACAATGTTCTGTTCAATACCAAGCAAAAAATTAACAGATAAAGACAGAAAGGAAATAATTGCAATATTAGAGTCATTCAGGGATACTCCTTAAAGACAATTTGTGGTATAATCAACCTAAATTATCAGGTCGTGAAAACTAAAGATAAAGACTTGAGAAAAGGGGGATTACAAACGAATTGTCTTGAGTTAGATTTGTTAAAAAATGTGAGGGATATGATAAAAAATAGTATTGTATGTACATCAAACATGTTTAAGTAAAACAAAATAATAAACATAAAGGTGAAAAACCTCGACCTCTCCGATATTATAACAAATAATAGACGAGAGGTCATTTTGTATAAATACAAAATATTATATAAGAAAGAGAAGGATAGCCAGCCGAAAGGAGCTTATTAATGAAAAGAAGAAATCAATACATAAGCCAGCTTGGAGTATCGAGAAGAATTTATGGCGGTAATTTTGTTACCGAGAAAAAGCTGTACAGAATGCGTCAAAGATATCGATATGGATTTGATTATCGAGACATTTTTAATATGGATATGTCATTTGCAGAATGGTTATACTCACATATGCGAATGTATAAGGATAATAGTGTTCATGATGATACTATGGCTACTGTAACATTTGATGGCAAAGAATACACCATACAAGAGGCGGTGGATTGGATTATTGAAAATACCGGGGAATTTATCAGGTATGGTTATTATTTGGATACACATTTTGACTACATAACAAGATATCCTCTTATTGGAAAAATGATAAGTAAATTTAATCCGGCTGTCAGAACGTATTTACAGGAGTATGAATGGCTCGAAGATAATGAAGGTCAAATAACGGATAATTTTATTAAGGCAGGTAGATTATTTATTGAGATAATGCAATATTGCTGGTTGTAGGAAATTCACCTTAAGAAAAGAATGGTGCTGGTGCTTTCGGACAACCCAGGACAGAACTAAATATAGAAAAAATACATTTGAACATAGCAGATAAATGTGAAAAAGAGACGGACATTATGAGTATTTTATCAGAGGTATGGAGGAACATGAGCAGTTTGTATCGGTTGTGGGGCATACTGCAACTGATAACAGGAGAATATGGGTGTCTCCTTCAGGACGGACTATACGCATAGATTGTGGAGCTGGTTATAAATGTTATGGTAAAGAGGGAACATTGGGAGCAATAAGGTTAAATGACATGAAAGAATTTTATATTAATTAATAAATTTTTGATAAGTGGTGGAAAAAACCGACCAATCTGTTATTATAATAGAGAATACAACATATTATGATTAACACGAGGTGACATATGGCAAAGAGAAAGATTCAGAAACCAACCCGTTTTGAGCGTATGTATAAGGTGTGGGATTATCTGAGAAAGAATACAGACAGAAGACACCCTACCAGTATCGCTAAGATGAGGAAAGATGAAAATATAAATGCGTATATTGGTGATAAAGAGACTATTAACAGGCTTTTAAAAGATATGGCAAATATTATGAATCTGGAAGATGGAGGAAGTGATTATAAGCCAGAGGCTGAGTGGCGGCTGTATTTTGATGATTTCAAGAAGCTTTATGGTGATAAGGAACGATATGAACGGGATGATTCTGATGAAGATGATTCTTATATTGCAAATGTAATGCGCATAAAGAACCTTTACTATAACAGAACATTTTCTGAGAAGGAGGTCGATTCAATTATTGAGGGGATTATGGCAACAAGGACACTGGATTCAAAGTCGGCGCAGGAACTTGTCAGGAAGGTTGAGGACAATATGACTACGGTATTTTATAAGAGAACGCCGAGACATATATGTAAGGTTCAGGAGCCGGAGCTTGCAGACAGGGAACTGCTGAAGGACAATCTTGCCATTATACAGAAAGCAATTGATGATAATGTGAGAATACAATTCAGATTCAATGGCTATTCTTATGAAAAAAAGCTAGAGCCGGTCAGGGAAGAGTCAGACGAGCTTAGCCCATACTATATTGTTGCGAGTGGTGGAAAATACTATCTGCTGGCGGCTAAAGAGTATGAGGGTTACAAGCCCAATATGTCTATATGGCGGATTGACCTTATGACGGATATAGAGATTCCGGGAAGGAATGACAGGCTTCATATTAAGGGAATACCGCGTATCCAAAAGAAAAATGTTGCCAATCTTCCAGAAAAATGGTCAGAAGATTTTCAGTTAAAACATCTTAATATGTCGTTTGATAAGCCGGTTTTAGTAACGCTAAGAATTAAGAGTGAAAAATGTGCAGATAATCCTAAAAAGAGAGTCCGCCCGGGATATACATTTTTACATGACTGGTTCGGAGATTCATTCACATACATAAGAACAGAAAAAGAGCCATCATATGACGATATCGTCAGGGTGGAGTGCTCACCTTATGGTATGGCACACTGGGCATTGCAATACAGTGAACTTGTGGAAGTTCTTGAGCCAGAAAGCCTGCGTGAAGATATCAAAAGTAAGATAAAGGCGTTGAATGAAAAGTATTCATTGTAAGGAGAGCGCAATACTGATGAAATAGTCAAACGGTGCATGAAGGAAAAATGGAGGGTGTCAGATGGAATTAAAACAATCAGATACGATAAATAAATATGATAAAGAAATGAAATCACAAGAGGAGATAAAACATTTTCAGGAATCAGCGGCACTTTTTTATAAAGATGCGCAAGAATTATACAAAGAAGATGTTGAAAGAAGAAAGAATAATTAAAGGTGAAATATGAGTGTTGAGTATAATGTGCTTAATATATTAAAAGAACACAGTTCCAAAGAGGCTGCAATAACGCTGAAGGTTACTGATATCGTTACTTATATGCATAGAGATTATGATAAAAGTATTACAGATAAGCAGGTCAGGAAGGCATTAAAGGATTTGACGGACTCAGAACTTAATCTGCCTGATGAACAGAAGGTAATCAGATACAGGACATATGGCAATGAGCGACGCAAGACAGATTATTATTATAACAACATTATAACCGATGTAGAGTTTAAATTTCTTATTGATTCTGTGTTGTACAGTAACATTTTTAATAATGAAAGAGCAATGGATTTAGCCGGACGGATTCAGACTCTATCAGGGAAGAATCTGAAAGATATAACACCTTATGCAAATGCTTCTTTCGGACAGACCAGATATACACAGAATACAGATGTTCTTGCAAACTGCCAGCTTGTAATTGACGCCATTAAAAATGGCAATTACATAGAATTTGACTGGAATGTATATGATGTTAAGAATAAAAATGTTTATCTACATTTTCAGAGAAGAAGAACGGTGATTCCTATAAGACTTATGCTCAATAATGGAAGATATTTCTGTCTGGTAAGATACAGGGACAGCAGGAAAGTGTATACATACAGCGTTGACCTTATGACCAGATTAAGAGTAAAGGAACAGAGGAAAAGTGATGGAATAGGCTTTGATAATCTTGATATACCATTAGAGAGAGCAGTGTATATTCTGAATCACCCTTACATGATGGGCGGTGAATTAAGGTCTTATATTGTCAGGATAGACAGGGAGTATTTTTCAAGACTGATAGATGATTTTTCATATGAGATAAATGTTTTGAAGGAAACAGATACAACAGTTGATATCCGTGTAAATGCGTCATGCAAGGGAATGGCATACTGGCTGTGTCATCATTATGATATAGCTTCAATTGTTGACAATAAGGATAAGGAACTGAATAAAGAATTAAAGAAGGCAGCAGAGGCTATATCAAGACAGGTACAGGATTGATTTATTACAAGGAGGAACACGAATGAACTATTATATTAGTGATATGCATTTCTTCTATAAAAATGTGACAAAGGAAGGCAATAATTTTGATAACCGACCATTTAATTCATTAGCTGAAATGCACCAGTATATGAAAGAAAAATGGAACAGTAAGATTACAAATGGTGATACAGTTTATATTCTTGGAGATATTGCCATGCGGGGTACAAACGAGGAGCTGATAGCCTTAGTTGCACAGTTAAAGGGCAGGAAAGTTCTTATTAAAGGAAATCATGATGATGTTTCTGATATGAGATATAAGAATATTTTTGAAGAGATATATGATTACAAGGAAATTACTGACT
>CAKRKK010000100.1 GCA_934358235.1 uncultured Lachnospira sp. | reverse complement strand
GTAAATGACCACAATATCGTAAAAATGTCCTTTACAAACATAACCCAGGCAACGTGCATCCACCTTTTTACACGTATAAGAAACATAAACTTCCCAACACCAGCCTTACTGTATGTACGGCTTTCAAGAAATATTCTCCTTGCCGTAACAACATATCCCAGCTTGATCATATATCGTATCACGAAATATATCAGCAGCGACAATATAAGCAGCAATATAACAACAGCCTGCCTTGAGCCCGTAACACCATACACTATATCCACTACCATAAAAACAACAGCACCAGAGGAAAAGCTGTTTATTACAGAAGACAATATACCAGAGGTTCTGCCTAATATATCGCCTGCATTTGCCTTGGCATTATCTATAATATTCTCTGAATTTATCTTTCCCTGCTCCTCATTATTCATAAGAACAGATATAACTGCATTAAGCATAGCACTCTTTGTTCTGTTATCTATATCAGATGTAACAAAGGTAACACCCTGTTCCTCTATAAGCCTTGTATCCTCTGCATTGTCTGATATATTCTTATATACTGATACCGGCATCTTAAGCAGACCGAAGGTTTCAGTAAATTCGCTTCCAATAAAGGCTGCTATAAGGCAGACTATAAGAAGCAGCCCATAATGTGACTTAAAGGTTTTCTTTGCTTTTAACGCCAGTTCTTTTCTATTCATCATAATACGCACAATTCTCCTTTGTATACAATATTTATGCATACGCTATAAGATAGTATATCAGATGTCCAACACATTTTCCAACTGCAATAAAAAGTATTACAAAGCCAAGCCCTCTCCTTATACGGACACGATGTGTAAGTATCGGAAGTGCCTTTACTGTTTCGGCTAGACACAACAGAAAAGTTCCTATAAATATTCCTGAAACAAGTCCATATATGACCAGTCCAGCAACGCCTATATGAAGCGGCAGCCCGAATATAAACCATATATTTCCAAGCCCGGCACCCATTATTATCATTTCCTCATACAAAACTAAATGCCCTTTAGTAACTGTCACATCCGCATATCTGTTAATAAGCCCTATACTTGATATAAGTGCAAAAAGTCCTGTTGCTGTGACAAGTCCGCTGGCAAGTCCTGCTATTATAAGACCTGCCATCTTTAACGCTAACATTTTCTCACCCCATCATAATGATTCCTTACTGCACGCGGCATATCATTGCAGCTGTCTATAAGCGCCTGGTTCTCATCCTTAACATACTGGTTCATTGCCACCTCTATCGGTGTCGGCGCCTTACTAAGCTTATGTCCCATAAAATGATCATAAAACACCGCTATTCCTACAAATAATCCTACGGCATAGGCTATCTCAATAACATTATATTCTGAATAATTATCTGCGCCTGCCATCATGTATATCTTTTCAAATATCTCAACTGTACTGACATCATTATTATACGCCATAATAGCGTAGGCACTGCCTATAAATATAAGAATACACACAAGCGCTGTAAGAATAATATTAATCCATGCCGGCTGGCTATATTTTCTATATTCTATTACAGCATCACTCTCTCCTACGCTATTCACATCAAGGGTATCATCTATCTGGCTTATACAGGTTATTATCTGCATAATGTTAACACAGGCCCTTCCCTTTTTCACCTTATAAAAGTCTGCAAGCTTTATGCTTTTTATACGTGCAAGCTGTTTTTTATCCGCATATACATCTGCAATATCTGATAAATAGACATCTGTTTTATTGGTTTTGGTAAGCTGTCTTAATTTAATATATACTGTCTTTGACATATAATATATATCCTCCATTCGCATTTTAATCAGCCGATATATGGAGTATTGACACTTTTTATAAATATATTCAGACAAGATTATTTCTAAGCTTTTCAAGAATTCTCTTTTCCAGTCTTGACACCTGCACCTGTGATATGCCAAGTATTCCCGCCACCTGTGTCTGTGTATAATCCTCATAATACCGCATTCGTATTATGCGTTGTTCTCTCTCTCCAAGTGCTGCTATAAGCTCTCCTATAACAAGCTTATCAACCACACTTTCACTATAATTATCTCCTCCCTCAAGCTTGTCTATAAGGCAGACCTCATTTCCGTCCTTCTGATATACGGTTTTATATATAGATTCTACTGTTTCGTTAGCCCCCATCGTAACAATTATATCCTCGACAGCTATTCCAGTTTCCATAGATATCTCCTCAAGCGTAGGTTCTCTGTTCAATGCTGCCTTAAGCTTCTCTGCGGCAAGCATACATTTGTAGCTGTTTTCTTTAATGCTGCGGCTGACCTTTATTATTCCATCATCCCTAAGAAATCTTTTAATCTCACCAGTTATCATCGGGACTGCATACGTTGAGAATCTGACATCATAGTCCATATTAAAGTTATCAACAGCCTTTATCAGCCCTATGCAGCCTATCTGAAACAGATCCTCCAGCTCAACACCTCTGCCCTTGAATCTTTGTACAATGCTCCATATAAGTCCGCTGTTTTCAGTAATAAGCTGTTCTCTTGCCTGCTTATCATCATTGTGTGCTTTCCTAATCAGCTCTTTCGTATGATCACAAGCATGCACATTCATTCTATCTGCTTCTATCTCCTATCATTTTCTTCATAATAACGGTTGTTCCCTTCTGTTTTCTTGAATATACCTTAAGCTCATCCATGAAAGCCTCCATAAAGGAAAATCCCATGCCGGAGCGCTCCAGCTCTGGCTTTGTTGTAAACAAAGGTTCCATCGCCCTATGTATATTCTCAATTCCTACACCTTCATCCCTTATTTCTATTGTAAGTTCATTGTCCTTTAATCCTAACGTCATATATACTTTTCCTTCTCTTCCCTCATAACCGTGTACTATGCAGTTAGTAACCGCCTCAGATACTGCTGTTTTTACATCTGAAAGCTCCTCTAGTGTTGGATCAAGCTTTGTTACAAAGGCTGCTGCCACCATTCTTGCAAACCCTTCATTTTCCGATATTGCATCAAATATTATTTCCACATTATTATCCTGCATCCTATACATCCCTCCTGTTTTCTTTTCTGACTGCATCTACAAGATTATCATACATATACACAATTTTATGAAGTCCTGATATAAGAAGAATTCTTTTAATACTTTCATTAGCTCCTACAACTGATACATCACCATTATCTCTTATCTTTTTATATCTCCCCATAATAAGGCCTATTCCTGCGCTGTCCATAAACCCAATCTTTGAAAAATCTATTATTACCCTGTTAACTCCCCTCTCATCGATTATGTTATCAATAACCTCTCTCATCTCGTCTGCAAGATGATGATCCAACTCTGCATTCAGACTTATTATAAGATTTCTCTTACTCACCATATATATGTAATCTGTCCTGTTCATTTCATCTGTTAATTCGTTATCCTTACTAAAAAGCATATTGTCATCCATAACCTTCACATCCTCCTGTCCCTCTTTCCACTCTAATATTCACTCCGGTACATATTTTAATGTATAACCGGTTTTATCAGATGTTCATAAATATAAAGCCTGCATATCAGAATGTATAAAAATACCCCCTGACAATTATCCAATCGTCAGGGGGTTATCTTACGTCAGTTAATCAATGTGATGACACATAATCATTAGCTTCTTTATAATATCCACTTGTCTTAAAGTCGTTAACTATATATCCATAGTACTTCTTGGCATTATCCGTCTGTGACAATGCTACATAACACTTTGCTGCATAATATGCCGCATTAACATTAGTTGAATCACACTTAAATGCCTTAACATAATCATTGACAGCAGATGCATAATCAGACTTGCCATATGCTGTCTGTGCTTTATTGTAGAATTCTGAAGCAGCCGATGCAAAGGTTGCACCTGATATAGTATTATACAGAGTCTTCGCAGAATCTGATGGAAGCTCACTTACCTCTATGCCTACTATCTTTTCTGCTGCCGCAGTACGGTTATTAGCTATATATTCATTAGCAGCTTCTATCACAGCTATAAGAAGCTTATTACCGCCTTCTGTACCATTAACCTTGCTAAGCTGCTCCTCCAGTGCTTCCTTTTCGGTCTTAACTGTCTTTAACTCATTCTCAAGACTATTAAGCTCTACATTACCTGATGAAAGCTTTTCGCTATAATCAGCAAGACTTCTGTTATATTCCTCTGTTATGCCCTTATATCTTGATGGCATAACTAAAAACCATATTAATGCTGCACCAATAACTATACCAACAAGTACATTAATAATGGTAATAGCACCATTACTTGGCTCCTTATATGATGATCTTGGAAGAATGACATCATTACCGTTAAGAGGTCTGCCCTCTTCCTCCTTCACCTTTTTCTTTGGTAAAAAGCTGCCTGATGTATCGTTATCCTTAGCTGTCTGTATCTGGTTAATCTCGTTCAGATACTTAATAGCTACTGTATTGTTCTTATCTATCTTAAGTACGGCATTAAGAAGCTTCTTAGCTCTTGTATATTCGCCATCCTTTATATAAATCAATGCAAGAAGCTGATGTGCCTTTACAAAATGCGGATTAGCAACCACTATTTTCTTAAGCTGTATAACTGCCATGTCATAATTCTTAGCTTTAGCGTAATTCAAGGATATATTATACTTCTTAATTGCACTTGTTACTGCATCAAACTTATTCTGGTTAGACTGTATTCTCTTTATATAACTGTCAGCTACACTATCCTCTGGTGCAAGATTCTTACTCATAACCCACTGTGAAAGAGCATCTACAACCTCGCCCATCTCACAGTATATAAGTCCAAGAAGATTTCTTGCTTCTATATTGTACTTATTAATCATAAGACTTACTTTAAGTGTTTCTATCGCACCCGAAAGGTCTCTTACTCTCGCCTTTTCCAGTCCCTTATTATAATATACATCTGAGACTCTGGCTGTTTTCTTATATATTGACATGTCAGCGTGACACTTTGGACAAGCATCATTAGCTGACAGAACACTGCCGCATTTGTAACATCTCATAATTATTTCTCACTCTTTCCATCTATTATCTTAGTTATTAATTCTGTGATATCTGGAACATCATTGTTATATATTGCATCCTCTGCATCCTCAACCTCAAGACTAGGCTGGAACTTCTTAATCTCTTCATCAAAATCCAACATAATTATTCTCCATTACTTCTGACTATTATAAATTCTTTAATGCTTCTTTAATATCAGCTACCAGGTAAAGTGAACCCGCACAGAATATCATATTCTCGTTCCTTAAAGCATATAATGCCTCACCGGCACTTGAATACACCTCAATATCAAGCTTCGTATGTCTGGCAAAGGCTGCCCTTATATACTCTCTGTCAAGCTGCCTTTTTCCTCCTGTTACAGTAACTGCTATCCTATGAAAAGCTCTACTGCTGCATAGTATAGCTATCATCTCATCGAAATTCTTGTCACTCACTACTGAAAACAATAGCGCCGCCTTCTGCTTGGAGGCTTCATACATGCTATCCACAGACTGTACAAGCTTACTTATTCCATGTGGATTATGAGCACCATCAACATATATATTAGAAGCCACTCTTTCCATCCTGCCCTGCCACATATTATCAGCAAGAGCTTTTCTTTTATTCTCATCATACAGCTTTACCCCATATGTATCTTCAAGTACTGAGCAGGCTGTAAGTGCCAATGCTGCATTCTCCACCTGATATATAGCAGGTGTTGTAAGATGAAAACAATCATTACTATAATACTCATTATCAATTAAAAAATCAATACAACCTTTTAAGTTTTTAACGATTGTATACTGTGCCTTACTAACGCCATATGCAAAGCTTTTACACTCATCTGCCCTCTTTCTTATAACCTCTGTTACAACTGCTTCATTATCTGTATATACTACCGGAACACCTGATTTAATTATTCCTGCCTTTTCACCTGCTATTTTCTCAAGTGTATCACCTAAAATAGCCGTATGTTCAAGTCCTATTGCCGTTATCACGCAGCAGACTGGATGTTGTACGGCATTGGTTGCATCAAGCTTTCCACCGAGTCCCGTTTCCAATACAACATAATCAACCCTCTGCTCCTTGAAATATAGCATAGCTATACCGAAAAAAAAGTCAAAATATGCAAGCTTTATATTATTCGTGCTTATAAGCCCATATATCCTGTTAAAATACTCTGTAAAATCAGCTTCTGATATAAGTTCTCTGTCTATCTGTATTCTTTCTCTTATTGTATTAAGATGTGGTGATGTAAAAAGTCCTACCCTATAGCCCTGCTTTCTTAAACAGCCCTCTATATAAGAGCATACAGAGCCCTTACCATTAGTTCCTGCTACATGTATAATCCTTAAGTTTTCCTCTGGTCTTTTCAGTACCTCTAAAAGCCTTCTGCCTCTTTCAACTCCGGTTCCTTCATTAAACTGGTCTAATGAATCCAGGTAATTACAGATATCTTCATAATTCATATTAATCTTCATTTTTCTACCTTCACGCTAAAGTTATAGTTCAATATCCTCAAGTATTCCATCACTGCATATTATAACAAGCGGCTTTTTATCTCCTGTATACACGTATAACCTGTCATCCTTTAAGTACACCCTCCAGTCCCTGCTGTCATGTATCTCTTTTAGCATGGACTCAATTGTTACTATCTGTTTTCTTGTATAATTCGCGGCCAGATGTTTAAATATTGCATCCTTAAAGGTGAATCTGTAATAATATGCACTCCACAACCTTTTAAGTCTGTTCATTCTTATATCTGTTTTAATGTTGTAAGCTGACATAAGCTCCTCTGCCTGTTTTTCCTCAAACTCCTTCTTATCTTTCGCAATGGCAGCCTGATTATTAAGCTCCTCAACCCTTCTTTTCTTAGCTATAGAATCCTCTAACGCTCTGTCTAACTGACGTTTGGCATCATTAACTCTTGCATAATAGCTCTTGGTTTCTGCCTCTGTACGAAGTCCCGCTATGTAGTCATCCTTTTTTAATTCAAGCTCACTGAATTCAAGCGAAATATTCGTATAATGCTCTGATGCAGCTAGTGCACGTTCCTTAGCTTCCTCTAGCTGTTTTTCCTTATTCTCAAGCTCTTTTTCATTCTTTGCCCTCTGGGCGGCTATTTCACTTATCTGCTTTACAAGCACCTGATACTCTTTATCTTCATTATCAGCCTTTACCTGTTCCTCACCTGTTACATAGGAAGGCATAAGCTCGTCTGCTGCATACATGGGCTTATCATACTTTCTGACAGCTATGCTTATAAGTCTTGCAAGCTGATATACCGATACCTTATTAAAGCTCCTTAATGCCTGATACATAGTCTTAACCTCGACTGCCTTATAATCAAAGGCAGCTACACCGAAACAGTCTATCACAAGCTTTAACTGCATCGGAGTTTTCTGCTTTCTTAAGCACTTAAGCACACCCATTCCATTAAAGGCATCAGGCATAAGCTCCTTATGTACTACCCTTTTAGTTTCAATATCAGCCATTCCGATTGCCTTATCCATAATAGGCGACCACTCCTTAAGCTGCTCAGGTGTCATATTCTTAAGGCTCTGCATCAGATTATCCATAAATGCAGCATTATACCTGTCGGCAATTATTCTAAGTTTATGTGCAGGAGCCATATAACGGTTTACAGAATATCCACTGCCTGCTGTATCTATAACAAGTATAGAAAGCTTTTCCCTTCCCTCCTGTGTATTGATATCCAGTTGCTGTAAAGATGGCACTAACTCCATAAGCTTTATTTCAAGCATTTTAAGAAGCTGTTCCCTTTGTAACGGCTTAAGCTGTGCAACTCTGCTATCTACCATATCAGATACCTTTTTATAATCATAATCAAGCTTTAATCTGCTTGTAAACATCTGCGCAAGTGAATTTGCCACGTCTGTCATTCCTGACAGTAATCTTGAACCAGTTTCCCTGGCTGCACCTTTGATTGTAACACAATCAAAGAAAGCAAGCTGAAGTCTTATGTCATCATCTGATAGATTATTAATAAGTGTGAATATATCTGTCATAATACTCCCCTTTCCTGCGCACATTTTATGTTTTCCTGAAGTTTATTTGTTATATTATACACTTTTCCTAATTTTCATAAAAGAACTTTTTCCATATTACTTACAATATTCCTTATGATGTTACTTACAGATATTAATTACCGGTATTTTCCAACATCAAAAAAGCTGCCAGCCTTACGGCATAGCAGCTTATTTTTATATTTATTAAATTAGTTATGGGGTAATTAGCAAACGCCCTGAGCGAGCATTGCATTAACAACCTTCTCGAAACCAGCGATATTAGCACCAGCAACATAGTCTGTCTTTCCACCAACTGTCATGTCATATCTCTTAGCAGCATCTGAAATGTTAGCGTAGATTGTTTCCATGATTCCCTTAAGCTTTCCATCAACTTCTTCGAATGTCCATGAAAGTCTCTCTGAGTTCTGGCTCATCTCAAG
>CAKRKK010000099.1 GCA_934358235.1 uncultured Lachnospira sp. | reverse complement strand
ATTATTCTTCTGTAGAAGCTGGCTTCTCAACCTGGGCAATAGCCTTCTTCTGCATTGTAATACGGCAGTTCTTGTTGTTACCGAATTCCACGATTACATCATCCTCTGTTATATCAAGGATAACGCCATAGAAACCACTTGTTGTAAGAACATAATCGCCAATAGCCATTGAATCCATAAGCTGCTGCTGTTCCTTCTGCTGCTTCTTCTGTGGCTTAATTGCAAAGAAGTACATTAAAGCACCAAGTGCTATTACATACACAATAATAATACCAATCTGACCCATTATTAAATCCTCCTAATTACTTGCCTGTGTACAGGCTCAATATTATCATAATATCGTAATTTATGCTTCGTGTCTATGTTTAAATTGAAATTTATAGCATTTTTATAATTTAACACTAAATAAAAATACTATATAAAAATTATTAATCCTCTTTCTTATCATATGTTTTAAGAAGATATAGCCTTTCATCCTTAAAGCTCTTATAATTACCTGCATCTATTGCAGCCCTGATATCCTCCATAAGATGATTATAAAAATACAGATTATGAAGAACGCAAAGTCTCATGCCTAACATTTCTTTAGCCTTAAGCAAATGTCTGATATACGCTCTTGAATAGTTCCTGCATGCAGGACACTGACAGCCTTCTTCGATAGGTGCTGTGTCTTTTTCATACTTTGCATTGAAAAGATTAATCTTACCAAGCTTTGTATACACATGTCCATGTCTTCCATTTCTTGATGGGTATACGCAATCAAAGAAATCTATTCCTCTGTCTACTGCCTCCAATATATTCGCTGGTGTACCAACTCCCATAAGATATGTTGGCTTATGCTGTGGAAGATGCGGAACAACCTTATCAAGCACATGATACATTTCCTCATGTGATTCACCTACGGCAAGTCCACCAACTGCATATCCATCCAGTTCAAGCTCTGATATTCTCTTAGCATGGTCAACTCTGATATCGTCATATATCGCGCCCTGATTAATGCCAAAAAGCATCTGATGCTTATTAATGGTATCCTCAAGTGAATTAAGCCTGTTCATCTCCTTCTTGCAGCGCTCAAGCCATCTTGTAGTTCTCTCTACTGAATTAATAATATACTTTCTATCTGCCTTTGCCGGAGCACACTCATCGAATGCCATAGCTATTGTCGAGCCAAGATTGGACTGTATCTGCATGCTCTCCTCTGGTCCCATAAATATCCTATGTCCGTCTATATGTGACTGGAAGGTAACGCCCTCTTCCTTTATCTTTCTAAGTCCAGCAAGTGAAAACACCTGAAATCCGCCTGAGTCTGTAAGTATAGGCTTGTTCCAGTTCATAAACTTATGAAGACCTCCAAGCTCTTTAATAAGCTTATCACCTGGTCTAACATGAAGATGATATGTGTTCGATAACTCTATCTGTGTACCTATCTCCTGCAAATCTGTTGTAGCAACCGCACCCTTAATAGCTGCAACTGTTCCAACATTCATAAATACCGGTGTCTGCACAGTTCCATGAACTGTTGTAAATTCCGCCCTTTTGGCTCTTCCATCTGTTTTTAATATTTTATACATATTTGTCTTTTCCTTCTGATTTATCTACGATTTTTCTTTTATTTGTCTATCTTTTATAAAAATCAACTATCCTGTCTATTCTTGATGTCATATTGCCTAATATCATATCTACAAGCGTTAATGCTGTCATAGCTTCAACAACAACTACCGCTCTTGGAACTATCATAGGATCATGTCTGCCTTTTATAGATATGCTGATATCTTCTCCCGACTTATTGACCGTCTGCTGCATCGAAGCTATAGAAGGTGTTGGCTTGACTGCTGCCCTGAATATTATGTCAGAACCATCGCTCATGCCTCCAAGCACTCCACCACTATGATTAGTCTTCTTGACAACCTTGCCATCCATTACTGTAAAGCTGTCATTGTTGGTGCTTCCTGTACTATCAGCCGCTGCAAAGCCATCTCCTATTTCAAAGCCCTTAACTGCGCCTATTGACATAATCGCCTTTGCAAGATTGGCATCCAGTTTATCAAACACAGGATCACCCACACCTGGCATCATACCAGTCACAACACACTCTATTATTCCACCAATAGAATCTTTTTCTGCAAGCTTCTTCGTTGCGTATTCCTCCACCTTACAGGCAGCCTCCGCATCCGGCATATTGAATGCATTCTCATCGCGTTCCCTGATATCAAACTTATCATAATCTATGCTTATGCCACCTATCCTTGTTGCATAAGCACATACGCTTATCTTAAGTGTCTCTAACACCTTAATAGCGATTGCTCCTGCTGCCACTCTGCCTATTGTTTCTCTTCCTGAGCTTCTTCCACCACCTCTGTAATCTCTGAAGCCATACTTCTCATCAAATGTATAATCAGCATGTCCAGGTCTGTAATACTGGGCTATTTCTGAATAATCAGACGAGCGCTGTGTCTTATTATGTACTACCATTGATATAGGCGTTCCTGTCGTTTTACCTTCAAATACACCTGACAATATACTCACCTTATCATCTTCTTTTCTTGGAGTTGTAAACTTAGATTGTCCCGGCTTTCTTCTATCAAGAAACTTCTGAATATCCTCTTCACATAAAGGAATACCCGCTGGGCATCCATCTACAACCACACCAAGACCTTCTCCGTGTGATTCACCCCAAGTCATTATCTTAAAAATATTTCCAAATGTTGAACCTGCTGCCACCTTATATATCTCCTATTCTGTACTAATATACATAATCATCTCAACAATAATTCTATAGATGTATAAAATCCAAAAACACATACAAAAATCTGATATCATCCATAAAACAATACTCTATAGATAATATCAGATTTCTATTAATTATTCAAAACATTTTCAAGATTATTTCTTGCTTCATCCATCACAGCCGCAGCCTGTGCATCCATCTTCTCTGGCTTATTCTTTAATATCAGCTTCTTTATGGTATTCATAGCTTCCTTAACAGCCTTTTTCTTAGCCTTATCCCAGACCTTTTTATTCTGGCTGTACTCGCCCTCTGCACGTCTTAAGGTATTCTCAGCCTCTATACGTGAATTACAGAATTCTTCATTCTTTTTATCCTGTGCGCCATACACTTCTGCTTCCCACTTAGCTCTCTCAATCTCTTCCTCTGACATATTAGAGCTTGAAGTTATGGTTATAGACTGCTCTCTTCCAGTTCCTAGATCCTTTGCAGAAACATTTACAATACCATTGGCATCTATGTCAAAAGTTACCTCTATCTGTGGAACTCCTGCCATCGCACGCTTAATGCCATTGAGCCTGAAGTTTCCAAGAAGCTTGTTATCTCTTGTAAATCTTCTCTCACCCTGAAACACCTTGATTTCAACTGATGTCTGGAAATTGCCAGCCGTCGTAAATATCTGGCTGTGCCTTGTGGGAATAGTTGTATTTCTTTCTATAAGCCTGCTCGATATACCACCAACAGTTTCTATTGAAAGTGACAACGGTGTTACATCCATAAGTATAATCTCCGAAGCTGCTGAACCCGGCTTAAGCTGGTTACCAAGCTTTCCACCCTGAACTGCTGCTCCAAGTGCAACACACTCATCCGGATTAAGATTCCTTGATGGTTCTTTTCCCATAATCTGTCTTACCTTATCCGAAACAGCAGGAATTCTTGTAGAGCCTCCAACAAGGAGCACCATATCTATATCACTCTTACTAAGTCCGGCATCATGTAGTGCATTCTCAACAGGAATAACTGTCTTGTTAACCAGATCATCTGTAAGCTCATTAAACTTCTGTCTGGTAATATTCATATCCATGTGATGTGGACCATCCTTCGCAACTGCTATAAATGGAAGGTTAATATTGGCATTCATTGCAGAAGAAAGCTCTTTCTTAGCCTTTTCAGCTTCTTCCCTTAATCTCTGCATAGCCGCTGCATCTTTTGCAAGATTAATTCCATCTGTATCCTTAAACCTACCAACAAGATAATCAACAATACGGGAATCAAAGTCATCCCCACCAAGATGATTATCTCCGGAGGTTGCAAGAACCTCTATAACATTATCTCCAATATCTATAACAGATACGTCAAAGGTACCTCCGCCAAGGTCATATACAAGCACCTTCTGAGAATTGCCATTATCAAGTCCATATGCAAGTGCAGCGCTTGTTGGCTCATTAATGATTCTTAACACATTAAGCCCCGCTATCTTTCCTGCATCCTTAGTAGCCTGTCTTTGTGCATCATTAAAATATGCTGGCACAGTAATAACAGCATCTGTTACTTCCTCTCCAAGAAATCCTTCTGCATCCTTCTTCAGCTTCATAAGTATATAAGCTGATAACTCCTGTGGCGTATATGCTTTGCCATCTATCTTTTTCTTATAATCAGTTCCCATATGTCTTTTTATAGAAAATATGGTTCTATCTGAGTTAACCGATGCCTGTCTTCTTGCAGCATCCCCAACCAGTCTTTCCTTATTCTTAGTAAATGCAACAACCGATGGTGTTGTTCTATACCCTTCGCTATTAGTAATAACTGTTGGCGAATCACCTTCTATAACTGCCACGCAGCTATTAGTTGTACCAAGATCGATTCCAATTACCTTACTCATAATCCCTCCATAACTCACACTAAGAATAATAACACTTATATTCGATAGTTATAAGTGTATCATATTTATGAGGAATTACCATTAATAAAAGTAGAATTAATTAGAAAAATTATATAAACTTGATTCACTTTACAATTAACATACTCATATTATACATAATTATATTGATGTCGTGGTCAAGAGCCCCGACTTTGATACCTACCACAAATACAATTTACAATTATCTATATAAATATCATTTATAACTATGCGGCAGTCTCACCCTGAACACCTTTCTCTTAAGCAGCTTCCCATCCCATGGAATAAGCGGATATATATAACTTTTCCCTGTTATAGTCCTGTTAAATGCTATCATAAGCACAGATATGACAACTCCTGTGATAAATCCGGCAAGGTTAAATATTTGTGTGAGTATGAGCATAAGTACTCTTAAGAACTTGAAAGCATATCCCATTTCGAAGTTAGTCTGTCCATAGGTTCCAACTGTTACAACTGCCATATAAAGAAGTGCTTCCGGATTAAACCATCCTGAACTTACAGCATATTCACCTACAACAATACCTGCCACTATACTTAGCGGTGTTGATAACATAGTTGGTGTGTTAACTGCTGCAAGCTTAAGTCCATCTACCGCCAGCTCTAGTATAAGAAGCTGCAACAACACCGGTACTGTAATATCATCCGTTATAAGAATGAATTTAAGAACTTCTGGAACCCAATCTGGATTATTAACAAAAAGCAGCCACAACGGTGTTAATATCCAGGTCACAATAGAAAAGAAAAATCTTGTAATTCTTAAATAAGAACCTACCATAGGAGAGAAATTAAAGTCATCCGCCTCCTCTATAATATCAAAGATAGATGCCGGAATTATCATAACTGCCGGAGAATTGTCTACCATAATTACAATATTACCGTCAAGTATAGCCGCTGTTGCCGTATCCGGGCGTTCCGAATACTTAAACTTAGGAAATGGATTAATCCACTTATGTGTAAACATACATTCTGCAAGGCTTTCTATATTCATAGTAAGAGCATCAACCTCTATCGACTGAATCAGCCTTCTCATCCTTGTAAGCACGCTCTTGTCTACGGAATCAGATATATAGCATATGACTACATCAGACCTTGAACGTCTGCCGACTCCATACAACTCCATTGAAAACTTCGGATCACGGATTCTGCGCCTCAATAATGCTGCATTGGCCACAAGTGTTTCAACAAAACCATCTCTGGAACCTCTAAGTACCCTGTCCTTCCAGGGCTCTGACACAGCACGCATAGGATATGTCCTGCAATCAATAAGCAGACACTCATCAAAGCCATCTATGATCATCACAGAAACACCTGACAAAAACTGCGTTATTACCGTATCCACATTGCCGCTTTTCTCAACCTCAGTATAAGGCATTCCTTTTTCCAGAAATATATCCAGGTTCTCCATGTCCGATTCTTTCAATGAATAAAAAAACTGCATAAGTTTTTCTATCATATCCTCCTGCACAAAACCGTCTATAAAAAAAAAGCCAGCCCTTCGTCCTGCAATCATAACCTCTCTCTGAAGTATATCAAAATTGCGTTCTACGTTAAGACTGGCTTCCAACCTTTTAATATTCTCGCATACATTACTGCTAAAATCACTCATAATAAGCATCCTTTCATATCCGTCTTAACACGATAATATTAGAATGTCTTATTTAGAGAAATTTATTCCCACTTTATGCACTCTTTTTCATTCCATGTCTTTGCTTAAGCTTGTTACAACAGTGCATAAATGCAGGTACCAAAAATAAATCTGCCGCAATCCACGCCGCAGGATTAGCAAAACAAGCTCCATCAAATCCCATAACCGGTATTAAAAATATAGCAACAAGTGTTCTGGCAAGCATCTCAAACACACCAGCAAGTATTGCAAATACTGAATATCCCATACCCTGTATACAGAATCTGTAAACATTTACTCCTGTAAGAGGTATATAAAACAGAGCTGATGCTATTATGAATCTTCTTGTAAGTCTGATAATCTCGACCTCGGCAGCATCTACAAAAAGAAGTGCTATATAATCTGTTGTAAAGAACAGAACCACAAGTGCAACGATACTGTATACAGCACCTATTATCATAGCTGCTCTTATACCCTTGCCAAGTCTGTCTATCTTTCCTGCTCCAACATTCTGTCCACCATAGGTTGCCATAGTAGAACCAAGTGCATCAAAAGGACAACAGGTAAAGTTAAACATCTTAGAACCCGCAGTCATAGCTGCTACATACGATGAACCCAGACCATTTACCGCTGCCTGCAGTATAGTACTTCCAATAGCTGTTATGGAATACTGAAGTCCCATCGGTACACCAATATAACACAGATTAACAACATATCTTTTCTTTATAACATTTTCCTGTTTTGTCGCTTTTAATATGTCAAACTTTTTATACATATATATTGTGCATCCAACACCTGATATAAGCTGTGATACAACAGTTGCAACACCTGCACCTGCTACTCCCATCTTAACATACATAATCAGTATGAAATCAAGTGCTATATTTACAACCGATGACAGCACCAGAAAATATACAGGTGTCTTACTGTCACCAAGTGAACGTATTATACCCGATACCATATTATACAGAAATACTGTTGGTATTCCTGCAAATATTATAACAATATAATTATACGCATGTGCAAATATATCCTCTGGTGTATTAAGTAATCTGAGTATTGGCGCACAAAATACTACTGAAAGTACTGTCATGACAACAGCAAATACCGCACTACATACATAACCATTAAAAACATACTTTCTAAGTTCGCTATACTTTCCTGCACCAAACTGTTGTGCAACTGGAATTGCGAATCCGTTACACACGCCCATGCAGAATCCTATTATCATAAAGTTAATTGAGCTTGTCGCTCCAACTCCCGCCAGAGCTGATACGCCTAACGTCTTACCCACAATCATAGTATCAACAAGATTATAGAACTGCTGGAATAGCATACCTAATAGCATAGGAAATGCAAATCCAAGAATCAGCTTGAAGGGTGACCCCTTAGTCATATCCTTTGTCATCTTCAACCTCTTTCTGTGTTATGCAACACTTCTTCTATTCCTAGTATCTGACCTTAACCTGTGCATATGATTATTCTAATGAGCTGGCATTAACAAGCAGCATTTTACAGATGCTTTAGCTGTCCAAATATCAATTAACAGTAACTCTTCCCATAGTTATCTTATCTAACAGCTTGTTATTCTCTGTAATACTATACTTTGACCTGATTATTTCTTTATAATAATCTCCATCATAATCAAGCAAGGAAGCGCTATCTCCTTCAAAGCCATCACTTCTAACCTGTTCTGCTGCCCTTGTAGCATACTTTTCAACCAGCTTTCTACGGCATAATATATTATATATATCTTCCTCACTAAGCCTTGTGTTGTCCTTAGCCTTTTGTGAAAAATCATCATAGGTATCCTTCGCATCTGCTTTAATAGATTCTTTTTCACTCTCAGTTACATATATATTATAAATGGATGCCTCTTTCTCCATTATATAATCATACTCACATAAATCTTTCGCCAGTTGTTTAGCATAATCCCTTGTGAACACGCTGTCAAGTGAATTTTTAAAATGTGTATTCCAGAAATCATTAGAGTCATCAGGATTATACTTTATAGCCATCTCGTTAATCTGTTTTTCCACTATATATATATAGTACGAAAAATCCTTCAGGGTAATATTCTCATCATCTATGCTGATTACAGCTTCATCCAGATGTTTATTATAAATAAACTCTTTACTCTTATTAAACATGATAAGTATTACCAGAATAGCAGCTATCAGCACAGCACATATACATACTGTTATAATTTCTACCCTTTTCTTCTTAAAAGTACTTTTACTCATACAATC
>CAKRKK010000098.1 GCA_934358235.1 uncultured Lachnospira sp. | reverse complement strand
AAGTGGTTACATAAACTCGGTGTGAATGTGATGACGATGTCACCTGGAAAAAAGGATTATGGACATCATAATTATCCATTGGAACGTATAGAGAAAGCAATCAATTGGTTAAAAATGCATAGTAATCGGAAGATAGGAATTGTCGGGGCATCTACTACAGGAACACTTGCATTGACTGCCGCTTCTTATTTTGAGGATATTACATTGACGATTGGTCTGACACCGAGTGATTTTATCTGGCAGGGATTTATGCAGGGTAAAAAAGATGGCTGTAAGGAATGGCCGATTGAGGGAGAATCTCTTTTTTCTTATAAAGGAGAACCACTTCCATATATGCCGTTTTGCTACAAACATCCAGATTACTGGCATGTAATTGAGAAAGAAACAAAACGAACTGGTGATATGATTAATTCAAGAAAACTGTTTGATGATTCGGAAGCCACTCATCCAATCACAGAAGATGAGATGATTAAGATTGAAAAAATACATGGAATATTATTACTGATTGGTGCAGAAGATGATGTACTGTGGGATGCTTCTAAATATATATGCCGTATGGAGCAGCGTATGAAAGAACATCCGCATACATGCAGGCTGGAATCTGTTATTTATGAGCATGGAACTCATTTCGTTTTTCCAGAGAGTATGTTGAAGATGATGTTGCCTGTTGGTTCAGGACTCTTTGTGAAGCTGGCATTTCAGGCAGCAAGAAAATATCCAAAAGAATGCCGAAGAGCACGTTTGGATATTGACCAGCGGGTTAGAAATGCTATTGCGGAATGGAAGAGTGCAAAAAGAGACAGATAAAGTTGAAAAAAGGATAATTATTAAATAAAAATAAAATTAGCACTCAACACTTGACTTGGCTAACAAAAAGAACTATAACATAGTCAAGAACAAAGGAAGGGAATAAAAAGAGGTACATAACAAAGAAGATTAAAAGTACCTGCTTGATATTCCTGAAGCATCCTAGTTCCAAAGAAACTAATTTCAATATAATTATAGTGTTTTATAACAAGGAGGAATGACTTATGTTGATGCCTAGTATTTTTGGAGAGAACTTATTTAATGATGATTGGATGAACTTTGGATTCCCTGAAGTTGACAAAGCTTTGTATGGTAAGCATGCAGGACACGAAATGAAGACAGATGTAAGGGAAACAGAAGCAGGATACGAGGTTGATATAGATTTACCTGGCTTCAAGAAGGATGAGATCAATGTAGAACTTAACAATGGCTATCTTTCAATAAGTGCAGCTAAGGGACTTGATAAGGAAGAAAAGAAGGAAGGCAAGTACATCAGGAAAGAGCGTTATGCTGGTTCTATGAGCAGAAGCTTTTATGTAGGTGATGCAATAAAGCAGGAGGATGTAAAGGCTAAGTACGAAGATGGTATCTTAAGACTCTCAGTTCCTAAGAAAGCAGCAGAACAGATAGAAAGCAGTAACAGAATTGCTATCGAAGGATAATGCATAATGAGTGATTGTATAATTGCAGATGCATATAATCATAGTGATTAAGTAGTTGTCTATTACAAATAAATAAACAATGATGGGAACATATCAGATGTGTGTTTTGTATCTGATATGTTCTTTTTTATACTTTTTCATAGTTACATCATAACTATATCATAAAAAAAGACTCTCTGAGAATAAATAAACATTCGTGTTTGTTTACTCTGACGAATTAACGCGATAAAAAGAAAGTGAGGTTTTAATGCTAAAAAACCTAAAAAAATTTCATCCCTCATATAGATTTTTTCTAGGAAAGCTTCTTTGAACAATATTCATTTGAGTTAAATATATACCTTATGGATGTAAAAGAACTGATATTAAAAAGATATGCCGGAATAACGCAGATGTATGACGAAACTTACGAGTTGGATTACCTTGATATGAAGAAATATGGAATTAATAAGGTCATAAGTCATATGAATCAAACTTGACCAATAGAATTGCAAATGATACAATATAACAAGAACAAATGTTTCCGAAGCTTAATATAAAAGGACATTAAAATATGGTATTTACTAATCGGCAATGGGATGAAATTGAGGATATTGTTGTATATAGCAATTATCATAGATATTGGCAGAACAAAGAATTGAGAATTAAAAATCCATATTTTGATGTATTTAGTGGGAAAATATTAGATTTAAAAGAAGGTAAACCAGAAGCTGTAAAGTATTTCTATAACCTTATTAATGACGAAATATGTGATGGTGTTACAATATGTGTAGTACCTTCAAGTGATTCTTCTAAAAGACAATCAGGAATTGGTATGTTGGGTAGTATGCTGGCAGAGAATGGAAGAGTGAATAAAGTATATTACTTAAGAAGAATACAAACTATAGATAAATTAGCATTGGGAGGACGTCGGGATAAGGAGATACACATGAAGACAATTTCGACATTAGATGATGTAGATGTAACAGGTGATATTATTCTTCTGATGGATGATGTAACCACAACAGGTAATTCGTTATACGCATGTAAGGAAATACTATTACAGCGAGGAGCAAGAGTTGTTAAGATGTTTGCATTAGGAAAGGCGGTATAGATGCAGATTATATATTCTTCCAAAGATTTAGAAAAGATAGCCATAGCTAATTACAATAAAGAAAAGAATGAAAAAGATGGTATATTTTTCTGTACTAAAGAAGATGAATTATATCCTACAGAACTTAAAAAGTTAAAGAATGCGCCTTCAGTTTTATATTATAAAGGCAATATAAAAGCAGTTAATGAACACAAAAATATTGCTATAATTGGCAGCAGACAATGTTCGGATGATGGAGAAAGGATTTCATATGATACGGGAAAATATATTGCACAAGAGAACCTTAATGTTATAAATGGTCTGGCATTAGGATGTGATGAGGCGGCATTAAGAGGTGCACTTGATAATAATGGTAAATGCATTGTTCTGTTACCAAGTGGACTTGATAATATTCAACCAAAGTCGAATAGAAGCCTTTCCGATGAGATTGTAGAGAAAGGTGGCTGTCTTATAAGTGAGTATCCAGTCGGCTCAGAACTTAAGAAGTATAATTATGTTGAGAGAGATAGATTGCAAAGTGGGATAAGTCAGGGCGTGATAGTTATTGAGGCAGGTATAAAGAGTGGAACTATGCATACAGTAGATTATGCCATGAAACAGTATAAGAGACTGGCTTGTTATTATCATGGATTATTGGAATATTCAACAGGCAATAAATATTTAGAAGAGACAGGTAGTGCTCATATAATTAGGCAAAATTCTAATCTAATTGAATTTGTGAAATCAATAAAAGAAGAAAAAAGTTACGAACAAATGACGTTAAATTTATTCTAAAGGGAACATATCACGTATCTGATATGTTCTCTCTTTTTTTTATCCCCCACATAAAATAATTCTAGAAATTCATTTTTTTATTTCTAGCCGCTTGCTAAACTATATGACATAGGAGCTCCCGAATAACTTGTTAATATTGATTGCATCAACAGATAGATGCGGCCAGCGTTTTGTAAGAAAAGGAGATTGTTATGGGTAATATTATGTATATTCCAGAAGTGAATGAGAAAACGGAAGTTGGATGTAATCTTATAAAGAATACAGAATGTGTATATAATTTTATGGAGAATACCATAGAAGAATTTATAAAGAAATGGAAATCAATATTGGAATCGGAATAAATTTTCCAAATGCTAAAGCAAATATTTTTGACGAACATTTTGAAAAAATTATATTAAATTGGTGAGTGTATATTATGACTAAGAGGTGCTAAAGAACAAAAACAATCGGGAATTAAGGGAGTGAATTCATATGGGAAAGAAGTCGAAGTGGAAAAAAAGATACACAATAAACCATAGCTTTAACAAGCTGCTTCTGTGGTATGAGGGTTGTGATAAATATGAAGACAGTAATAATATTGCTTATGAAGAGCATAATGAACAAAATAAAAATATTTTAGAAGATATAAAGGAATGCCGCAGATACAAAGTATGTAAGAATCCCATAGGTACCTTTAATGATATGTTAGAAAGTGAAGAAATATATTTTCATGATGAAAGCTCAATAGATTTCTTAAAAAATGTCAGCAGGGCAGAATATGTACATAAAAAAGAGTGCACAAGAAATGAAAAATATATAGAGAGTAGTGAGGCATATTTGTTAAAAAAGGAGGATGGTACATATATTAATATAAAGCAGCTCCCACAGGCTCACAAGAATGCACTTGTTTTAATTAGTAATTCATATAAACAGATATATACGGTAGTCGAATACATAACAGATGAAACAGTCAGATATCTTAGAAATATAAACGATATGATATTGTATGCAGCATTGCAGATAGATAAGGAAAACAGCGATATTAATAAGTGGCATCAGATAGTAGATGCATTCTTGGATTTAGAGATAGTTAATTACAGATATGATGAGGAAATAACTGCACTTAGGGTTTATAGTATTATTTATTATAATAGTGTAATTAAAGTTAAGGAGCTGGGTGGATATGCAGCCATAGGATTAAAGGATAATCAGTATGTTTCGGATGTAAAAATATTTGATTATTTATATTTTAAGTATCATATGAATTATTTTCTTGGTACTTTAAGAAGGTATAATTACAGTTATAAGAATTGTCTGGAGAATAAAGAAGAGCTGAGCGATATATTAGAGGATTTGTGGATAAATAATGAGGAATGTTTAATGGAAGCTGAAAATTCAGAGAAAAAAATTGAACATAATACATATAGTGTGCTTGAACATAATTATCCGGAATTAGGAAAAGTAAAATGTCATAGCAGTAAGTTAAAACTTAATAGTATTTTATCGGAAGAAAAATCGGTTATATGCATAGACTACAATAAAGATTCCACATTAACAGTACGGGAATATACAACATCTGAAAGCTGTGATATATTTCAGGTATTACATATGATAAAGAGTTTTACCAAAAAATATGATAAATCCGTTAGCAGGGGGAAAGGTGGAAATATAAAAAGAACATTTTTTATAGTTATAGAGCAGAATCATAGTAATGATAAATACAGGAGCAGCCTTACGGGAAGATTAATTTATGATACGTGGTTTGGTGGGTATATTTATAGAAATTATTTAGATGTATATGATAGTAAGGCCGCTTTGTTATGCTTCACAGATGTTGTGACCGATTTATATAATAGTGCTGGATAAATATAGATTAAAGAATACAATATGAGGAATACAGCGTTAATAATATAGTGTGAAGAATATAGTATGAAGAATATAGTATGAAGAATGTAGTATGAAGAATGTAGCGTGAAGAATATAATATGAAGAATATAGCATGCAGAAGGTAGCTAAAGGCTGAGAGAATATATGAAAATATTAAGAAGGAGGAATGCTTATGATATACATAACAGGTGATTGTCATGCGGATTTCAGACGCTTTACGAAAAAGGAACGTGTAAGGGCAAGACTTGATTTTAGGGAAGATGATTATGTAATTGTATGTGGGGATCTGGGACTTTTATGGGCTCATAATAAAGAGTATGAGTATAATCTGAAGTGGCTGGGTGGATTGCCATTCAGGCTTTTATGGGTGCAGGGAAATCACGAGAATTATAATATGATTAAGGAGTATCAGCTTGAGGAATGGAATGGTGGAAAGGTACGGCATATTGTAAGGGATAAGATAATATTGCTTGAGCGCGGACAGGTGTTTAATATTGATGATAAGACATTTTTTACCTTTGGTGGTGCGAGCACACATGATATAGATGGTGGAATCCTTGATCGGAATGAGCCAGACTTTAAGAAGAAGAAACAACTGGCAGAAATGTATGGTGCGCCGTATAGAATACTTAATGAGGAATGGTGGACAGAGGAGTTGCCTGATAGCAGCGAACTACAGGAGGCAGAAGATAATCTTGAAAAATGTGGGTATAAGGTTGATTATGTAATATCACATTGTGCATCGAACAGCGTTCAGTATAAGCTTGAAGAGTATTATAGGAATGTTCATGGACAGAATAAATTCATAAAACAGGATATTCTTACAGATTACTTTGAAGACTTAGAGAAAAAGCTGGATTATAAGCATTGGTATTGTGGACATTATCACGAAGATATTGAGCCGGATGATAAACACACAATATTATATTACAGATTTATCCGTCTATAAACATTAATAAAAGTAGTAAAGTGTATTTACGTATAGCGAAAAGAACAACAGCTTTTAAAGCAGGTATTATGCTAAAGTAACAAATATACAAAATAGTTATAATAATAAGAATGATAGGGATAATAGGGATAACAGGAATAATAGGAGAGAGCTTACATATGAAGTTAAAACAATGGCTGAAGGAATATCATGAAATGTCATATAGCGGATATAGGGCATTGCCAGAAGAGAAAAAATGGCGGCTAGAAGCTGATTTCGTGGAATATAACAGAAGTCTGCAGATAAAGAATAGTGGCAAGGACAGGCAGGAGAGAAGGGATGCTAAGGACAGCACACTTATATCAAGAAGACCTATGACAAAGGAAGAAATATCAGAGCTGGATAAGGTGCTGGAAAAAGAACGCAAACGATACGATTACAGCCTTAAGTGTGGCGGCATAGACGAGAACGGAAACTATACGGCATTATCACATAGGTGGAATAATTGAATCTAAAGAATATATATTTATTATAGCGAAGCAGGCTGTGTTGCATTTGATGAAAATGATGCTAAGGATTTGTATAGAATACTTCATAAAATGCTGGGTGCATTCTAGTAAACTGTTCTGTAATATTGAGAGAATTATAAAACATATTAATTATAATATTGACTATAATTAATATAATCGGTTGAACAACAACAATTACTCCCGTAATAATTGCTGGAACTAAATAATCAAAGGATATAAATATAACTGTTGCAATTCCTAATAATACCAAAAGTAATTATATTTGTGATATTTTATAGCCAGGTATTGACAGCATATAATGACAAGAGTATAATGCAAAATGACAAGAGAATTTGTCATTTTGATAATGAGAGTTGTCAAAAGAGCAATAAGTTTTCATATGGACAGTTTTCATATGGAGATAAAATGTGAAATGAATATTTCACACGTAAGATTTGTGTATGCGCGCATCTGACACAAACCTGATATGAAAAACGTGCATAGAAATGAGGTATGTATGATACTGAGGAATCGTTTAAAGGAACGCAGGGCTGCGCTTGGAGTTAATCAGCAGGAGATGGGAAAGCTGTGTGGAGTATCACGACAGACAATCAGCCTTATAGAAAGAGGAGATTATTCGCCATCAGTAACACTTGCATTAACGATTGCAAAGGTATGCGGAGTCACTGTCGAGGAAGTGTTTTATTTACAGGAGGAAGAAAAAGATGGACAATGAACAGATTAAGAAAGCAAACCAAAAGGTACTGCCTAAGTTCATATTGCTTTGTGTTATAGGTGGTTTAGTCGGCGGTATAATGGGATATTTAGTTGCTGCGAATGGACTTGATGCTATGTCCGGGGATATAAAAGCGGTCGTAAGTAAGTATGTAGTATTAACTGCACCATGGCTTATGCTTGCACTTGCAGTTATCCTTCCAGCGGTGACAGTGCCATATTACAGAAAGGCTAAGAAGCAGCTTGTTTTGTGGGATGGAGAAGATGAGGAAATATCGGATGACATTGAAAATAAGTTGTCTATAGTTCAATGGCTTACGAGTGGTTCACTTATAATTTCAAATTTCCTTATTGCAGCATCATACGCAGGTGGCATTACAATGTTTGAAAATGTTAAGAGCATGATAGGATTTGATGTTGCTATAGTAGCATTTTTAGCTATTATGGCAGAGGGTGTTATTATACAGCAGAAAAGTGTAGATTGTGTAAAGGTGATGAATCCAGAAAAAACAGCATCAGTATATGATATGAAGTTTCAAAAAAAGTGGCTTGATACATGTGATGAAGCAGAGAAGATTATAGTTGGTAAATGTGCATTTAAAGCATTTAATGTGACTAATAGTGTGTGCAGCATTCTTGCAATTATTCTTGCTGTCAGTGCATTTATGTTTGGTATTGGCTTCTTCCCATCGTTTCTTGTATGTCTGATATGGATAATTAATGTATCAGTATATTGCAAGGAATGTCTGAAATATTCAAAAACAGGTAATAAGATTATGTAAAAATCCGGAATTGTTCTGATTTTTGATGAGTTACAGCCAGGAAACCTTATAGGAATAAACAAGAAAAGGACAGATATATGCAAAATACATGGTATATATGGTTGGTGGTGCTTGCGGGGATATTCTTGCTTTACCTACTTCGTAAGAGAAGACGAAAATCCGCAGCTATCAGGCATGTAAAAAACAGAAAAAATTCAGAGCAAAGAAGAAAGGATATTGCAATCATTTATTATATGTTAGGCTAGGGATTGCGCACTAAAGGATTAGTGCGTAATCCCTATTTTTTATGCCATAGGATTAGGTTGTTAAAAGGTTACTGACCTTTGATATAAATTGTATTGACTATTTTTAGGTTTTTGAGTGGTGGAATTGTGCGCTTTACGCACAAATATTTGTCGTCCGTTCGTCACCAGCTAATAT
>CAKRKK010000097.1 GCA_934358235.1 uncultured Lachnospira sp. | reverse complement strand
ATTCCCTTGCCGCCTCTGTGCTGGCTCTTGAAATTATCAGGTGTCATTCTCTTTACATATCCCATATTAGTACGTGCTATAACACATGCCTCATCTGGAATAAGATCCTCCATAGAAAGATCATATTCATCATATCCTATTGATGTTCTTCTGTCATCGCCATACTTATCTGCTATAAGAGAGATTTCTGTCTTAATAACTGTAAGAAGCTTATTCTTATCTGAAAGTATAGCTCTGTATTCCTCAATCTTTTTTCTTAAATCTGCAAGCTCAGCCTCAATCTTGCTTCTCTCTAAGCCTGTGAGTGATCTAAGACGCATATCAACAATAGCCTGTGACTGTGCATCTGTAAGATTGAACTCCTTCATCAGGCTTTCCTTAGCCAGCTGTACAGTTGAAGAGCCTCTTATGATTGATATAACTCTGTCTATATTATCAAGGGCTACTATTAATCCCTCTAATATGTGTGCTCTTTCCTCTGCCTTGTTAAGATCATACTTAGTTCTTCTTGTTACAACATCTTCCTGATGCATAATATAGTACTTAAGCATCTCATAAAGATTAAGAACCTTTGGCTGATTATCCACAAGTGCAAGCATAATAACGCCAAATGTATCCTGAAGCTGTGTATGCTTATATAGCTGGTTAAGTATAATGTTAGGATTAACATCTCTTCTTAGCTCAATAGATACACGCATGCCTTCCCTGTCAGACTCATCTCTTAAGTCAGTTATTCCATCTATTCTCTTATTTCTTACAAGCTCAGCAATATTTTCAATAAGCCTTGCTTTATTAACCATGTAAGGAAGCTCTGTTACAACTATTCTGTTCTTTCCATTAGCCATTGGCTCAATATCAGTAACCGCTCTTACTCTTATCTTGGCTCTTCCTGTTCTGTATGCCTCTTCGATTGCTGTTTTGCCTATGATTGTACCACCTGTTGGAAAGTCCGGTCCCTTGACTATTTCTAAGATTTCCTCAATAGCTGTTTCCCTGTCCTCATTTATCCTGTTATCTATAATTCTGACAACGGCGGCTATAATCTCGCGTAAATTATGAGGTGGTATATTCGTTGCCATACCTACTGCTATACCTGATGTACCATTTACTAAAAGATTAGGATATCTTGATGGAAGAACCGTAGGTTCCTTTTCTGTTTCATCGAAGTTAGGTATAAAGTCTACAGTATCCTTGTTAAGGTCTGCTGTCATCTCTGTCGATATCCTGCTAAGCCTTGCCTCAGTATATCTCATGGCTGCTGCACTATCTCCGTCAACCGAACCAAAGTTACCATGTCCATCAACAAGTGGATATCGCGTATTAAAGTCCTGGGCAAGCTTTACAAGTGCCTCGTAGATAGATGAATCTCCATGAGGATGATATTTACCCATTGTATCACCTACGATACGGGCACACTTTCTATGTGGTTTATCAGGACCATTGTTAAGTTCAACCATAGAATACAGTATTCTTCTTTGAACTGGCTTAAGACCATCTCTTACATCAGGCAGTGCTCTTGAGGCAATAACACTCATAGCATAGTCTATGTAATAATCCTTCATAGTCTT
Source organism: uncultured Lachnospira sp. (assembly GCA_934358235.1). GTDB lineage: Bacteria > Bacillota > Clostridia > Lachnospirales > Lachnospiraceae > Lachnospira. The sequence continues at coordinate 7,018 of CAKRKK010000097.1, read as the reverse complement.
TTGCATATCTACTTCCTGAACTTTATCAAAGATATGTTCATCCATTTGATTAATTCCTTTCTTTGCTGCACTATTACATGCAGACTATATATTCATTGCAATTTCATATGTATCTAAAAACTATCTCTGCGTTTACAGCTTCAATAACCATTTATCCGCTGGCACATTCTGCTAGATATCAAGATTTCTGACGTACTTAGCATTATTTTCTATGAATTCACGTCTTGGCTCTACCTTATCACCCATAAGTGTTGAAAATGTTACATCAAGATCTGATTCGTCATCTTCCTTCATATCAACCTTTAAAAGCACTCTCTTATGTGGATCCATGGTTGTATCCCAGAGCTGTTCTGCATCCATCTCACCAAGTCCCTTATAACGCTGTACTTTATTATTCTGATCTCGTCCGATTTCTGTCATAATCTGGTTAAGCTCATCATCACTATATGCATACCACACCTTCTTATTCTTCTCAACCTTATAAAGAGGTGGCTGTGCTAAGTACACATGTCCCTGCTTTATAAGCTCTGGCATAAATCTGTAGAAGAAGGTAAGCAGTAGTGTTGCTATATGCGCACCATCAACATCGGCATCTGTCATAATAATTATCTTGTGATATCTTAACTTGCTTATATCAAAGTCCTCGTGTATTCCTGTACCAAAGGCTGTAATCATTGCCTGGATTTCCTTGTTACCAAGTATTCTGTCAAGTCTTGCCTTTTCTACATTCAGTATCTTACCACGAAGTGGAAGTATAGCCTGGGTCGCACGGCTTCTTGCAGTCTTTGCTGAACCACCGGCTGAATCTCCCTCAACTATGTATATTTCACAGTTTTCAGGGTTCTTATCTGTACAATCTGCAAGCTTTCCAGGAAGAGAGGTACTCTCAAGTGCGGTTTTTCTTCTTGTAAGATCCCTTGCCTTTCTTGCTGCCTCCCTTGCTCTTTGTGCAAGCAGGGATTTCTCACATATAGCCTTCGCTACTGAAGGATTCTGTTCTAAGAATATCTGAAGCTGCTCTGATACTATACTGTCTACTGCACTTCTTGCTATTGTATTACCCAGCTTCTGTTTAGTCTGTCCCTCAAACTGTGGATCTTCTATCTTTACACTTACTATCGCTGTAAGACCTTCTCTTATATCATCACCTGAAAGACTTTGTTCACTTTCTTTAAGAATCTTGTTCTTTCTTGCATAATCATTAAAGGTTTTAGTTAAAGCATTTCTAAAGCCGGCAAGATGAGTTCCCCCCTCAGGCGTCTTTATATTATTAACAAAGGAATCTACCACCTCGTTAAATCCATCATTATGCTGGAATGCTGCCTCAACCTGAACATTATCCTTAACACCTTCGCAGTATATTACCTGACTATAAAGTGGATTCTTGCTATTGTTGATATACTCAACGAATTCTCTTATACCACCCTCATAATGGAATACTTCCTCATGCTCCTCTGTTTCTCTTAAATCAGTCAGAACAATCTTTATTCCCTTTGTAAGGAATGCCATTTCCCTTAATCTATGCTTTAATATATCGTAATCAAATACTGTTGTTTCCTGGAATATCTCTTTATCTGGAAGAAATGTTACCTTGGTTCCGGTTTCCTCTGCCGGACAGTCACCTACTGTTCTTAGTTCATAGCATACATTTCCTCTTTCATAACGCTGTTCATATATATGTCCATTTCTTTTAACTTCAACTTCCATCCATTCTGATAAAGCGTTAACTACCGATGCACCTACACCATGAAGACCTCCGGATACCTTGTATCCTCCGCCGCCAAACTTACCACCAGCATGTAACATTGTATACACGACCTCAATGGCAGGCTTTCCTGTTTCATGATTAATATCTACTGGAACACCTCTTCCATTATCTGTAACTGTTATTGAATTATCCTTATTGATGAATACCTTAATAACATTACAAAAACCTGCAAGTGCCTCATCTACTGCGTTATCTACTATCTCATAAACAAGATGGTGTAATCCTCTTGCAGATGTACTGCCGATATACATACCTGGTCTTTTTCTAACAGCTTCAAGACCTTTTAATATCTGAATCTGATCTCCACCATAATTCTGCTCTGCCATATTACCTCATTTCTGCGGTATCCTCACCGCATTATACGTGACTTACTTTTCCATTAGTTACTTTAAATACTTTGTTAATATTAATTCTGTTATTTATAAATTCATCCAGACCTGTACATGTAATAATTGTCTGAATATCACCTATGCTGTTAAGCAGATAATTCTGCCTGTTACTATCAAGCTCTGATAAAACATCATCCAGTAAAAGAATAGGATTCTCACCTGTCAGCTTCTTAACCAGCTCAATCTCAGAAAGCTTAAGTGATAGTGCCGTTGTTCTTTGCTGTCCCTGCGAACCATACCTTCTTACATCCTGTCCATTAATATAAAATACAAGATCATCCTTATGTGGACCGGCACCTGTGCTTTTATACTTAATATCTTTATCACGGGAGGCATAGACCATATCACCGAAGTTATCTGTGGTAGTATATGGTTCATATTCTACCGTAAGACTTTCCCTGCCGCCTGTCAGCCTTGAATGAATATCGCTTATAATACTGTTTAGCTCATCAACGAACTTAATTCTTCCGGCTATTATGCTTTTACCGTAGTTAACCAGTTGCATATCCCATATATCCAGAGTTGACAATAATTCCTCTGACATATTAAAGGACAGCTCCTTAAGCAGCTTATTACGTTGGACAAGCACCTTGTTATAATTAACAAGATTACTAAGATATATCTTATCAAGCTGGCTGAGCTCCATATCCATAAAACGTCTTCTTTCAGAGGGACCATCCTTAATTATATCAAGATCTTCCGGTGAAAAAAGCACTATCTTTATTATACCAAACAGGTCAACAGCTTTTTTTATCGGAATGCCATTAATTGCTATTCCCTTAGCTTTATTCCCTTTAATATGCATATCTATACGGTAATTGATATCATTTTTTACTACATTGGCCTTAATATGAGCTTCTGATTCACCGAATCTTATCATTTCCTTATCCTTGCTGCCACGGTGTGACCGTGAGGTTGCACACATATATATAGCCTCAAGTATATTTGTTTTTCCTTGTGCATTGTCACCATATATAATATTCACATGCTTATCGAAAGCTATATCAAGAATATCATAATTACGGTAATTCTTTAAATCCAGAGAATCAATAACCACTATTCCACCTGCCATGATTTATTGTTATTTATGCTTTATAATAAGCTTATTTCCATTGAATTCTACAACTTCTCCACCAATAAGCTTCTTGCCCCTCTGGGTTTCCACATTTCCATTAACCATTACAAGTCCATTCTGGATAACCTCTTTAGCTTCAACTCCAGATTCTACAAAGCCTACGGCCTTAATAGCCTGACCAAGCTTAATAAACTCATCACCATTTCTAATTGTTAACTCTTCCATATATTTTTCAACCATCCTTTTTACCTATGTCTAATAGAATCCTTTGGTTTATTTATCTATAATAGTTTACTTCTAAGCTGTAAAGTTAACAGGAAGTATAAGATAAATATATGACTGGCTGGAATCTCTTATGAAGCATGGAGCCTTTGGATTGACAAGATATATATCTACATATTCATCATCTATAACTCTTAAAGCATCCATAAGAAACTTAGGGTTAAAACCTATCATAAGGTCTTTACCCTCTTTTTTGATATCTATATCCTCATTAAACTTACCCTTAGAGGAATTAACAGTAACTTCTAAGGAACCATCAGCTATATTAATAATAATAGGCTTTTTCTCGCCCTCAGTAATTAACAGATTAGCTCTGTCAATGGAATCTATAAATTCTTTTTTATTAATAATAACCTTAGTTCCATAATCACTTGATAACATCTGGTTAATCTTGAAATATTCACCTTCTATAAGTCTTGAAACAACAATAGTGTTGTCGAATTCAAAAAGTATATGATTGCTGGTAAAGTATATGTTTACCATGTTTTCTGCGTCAGTAGATAATATTTTACTAATTTCCTGTAATGTCTTGCCAGGTACTACAACCTTGACATCATCTGCTCTGCCTTCAAGATTTACATTTCTAATAGCAATTCTATGTCCATCTAAGCCTACTACCTTAAGAGTATTATCAGAAACTTCGAATAATTCACCTGTCATCATTTTATTATTATCGTTAGGTGCAGTAGAAAAGATAGTCTGGTTGATTATTTCTTTAAGGTTAAACTGGGAAATAGTAATCATTTTATCTTTATCAATAATAGGTAAATATGAGAAATCCTCACCAGATTTACCGGCAATATTAATCTTACTCTTTTCACATGTGATTAAAGAAGTGTAATTAGAATCTGTGGTAATAGTAACCTCACTATCAGGAAGCTTTCTAACTATTTCAGAAAAAAGCTTTGCTTCAATAGCTACCTTACCCTTTTCAAGTATTTCACCTTCTACAATAGTTTCAATACCAAGCTCCATGTCATTGCCAGTAAATTTAATAACATTAGTTGTAGCATCTATTAAGATACATTCTAATATATTCATGGTTGTACGTGTAGGAACAGCTTTCATTACAATACCTACAGCTTTATTAAGTTCGCTTTTTGAAAATACAAGTTTCATAATTGTTAAAAACTCCTTTCACCCGGGAAGGAACTTCCCCAGACACATATATATATAAATATTATTCAGTAGTAGTTATAGTAGGGGGTGTTGATATGTTAAAAACCCCTGTAAGGCCAGTAAATATCAGTCTTTGTAAAAAGAATAAGCACGTTTACAACGGCTGGTCTGGCTGTTTAAAATTCAAAAAAATTGTTGATAAAAAAATCAGTGAAAAAATCACAAAAATAGTTATAAATCGTAATTCACATAAAAGGCACATATTATAAACATAATATCAATAATATGCTGTGGAAAAATCCACAATCTGTTGATAACTTTGTGGATAACTGTTTATAAACCGGTTAATAACTGTGAATAACATCATGCTGGATTAATCTTTTTGATGATAATATCAACAGTATTGCGTACTGATTCATTCTGGACAACTTCCTTGGCTATCTTTTCCGCACCGTGGATAACTGTTGTATGGTCTCTGTTTCCAAGTGCTTTACCAACTGCCTGAAGAGGCGCTGTTGTCATCTGACGGCACAGATACATAGCAATTTGTCGTGGATGGACGATGTTGGCATTACGTTTTGAGGAAATTATATCGTCATACTTAACGTTAAAGTGATCAGCAACTGTCTGGATAATAAGCTCAGGTGTAATCTCCTTTTTAGCATCAGGTGATATAAGATCCTTTAAGGTCTGTTCTGCGAATTCAACAGTAATATCTGTATGTGACAGCTTGGAAAATGCTGATAACTTGGTTAGTGCACCTTCAAGCTCCCTTATACTTGATTTAATATGAGTTGCAACATAGTCCTGGACATCATAAGGAATATCAAGCTCAGACAGCTCAGCCTTTCTTTTTATAATAGCCATCTTAGTTTCATATGTAGGTATCTGTATATCAACAGGAAGTCCCATTTCAAATCTGGTACGAAGACGTTCCGAAAGTGTTTCCATTTCTTTAGGCGGTTTATCAGAGGAAATAACAATCTGTTTTCTGTCCTGATAAAGCGAATTAAACGTATGGAAGAACTCCTCCTGAGTTGATTCCTTACCTATTATAAACTGTATATCATCAATAAGAAGAACATCGATGTTACGATAACGGTTTCTAAATGCTGCATTTCCTTTTTCAGCATTCTCCTTATTACGAATTGCATCAATAAGCTCATTAGTAAAGGTTTCACTTGTTACATAAAGAACTTTTTTATTTGGATTATTCTCTATAATAAAATGTGCTATTGCCTGCATAAGGTGAGTCTTTCCAAGTCCAACACCTCCGTATATAAAGAGTGGATTATAAACCTCACCAGGTGATTCAGCAACAGCAACAGAGGCTGCGTGTGCAAGACTGTTATTATTGCCGACAACAAAGGTATCAAAGGTATAGTTAGGATTAAGGTTAAGTGAAAGATTATTGGAATTGTTGTTTTCCGCTTTAGGGGCAGCTTCACTAATCTTCTTTTTCTTAATCTTTTCCTCATGCTCAATATCCTCGTCAGATATAAGTCGGATCGTGTATTTATCATCCATAACCTCACAGACAGTTATTTCAAGAAATTCACGATATTTCTTTTCTATAAGGGATACACCCATACGTCCCTTAGATACTAATAAGGTAATAACATTATTTTCAACCGAATATATTTCAAGTGGTTTAATAAATGTATTAAAGGAAATATCCTGTATATCATATTCCTCTTTAAATATTTGAAGGATTCTATCCCAGCTATTAATTAATTCTTCCATAATAATTGCCTTTCTGGCTGTATTTGAATGATAAAAAACCATTCATTTATAATCATAAAGCATTTGTGGATTTTTTTCAATAAAATTGTGGATAACTTTAAAAATCTTTAGAAATTGAACGTAAATATAAGTTATTCAACATTATGTGGATAATATATAAACATAAAAAAATGTAGAAAATACGCGGATTGTGAAAAAAATACACACAATTAATAACAATTTGACAGAAAGTTATACACAAGTTATGCACAAACTGTTGATAACTTTGCATATAGTGTGGATAGCTGTGGATTAAAAAAAATCAGCTAAAAACTTCCTTTGAAATATAAATTTTTACTTGACTTAAACAATAGAAATGACTATAATCAGAATGATGTTTTGAAAAAAAGTGCTTTCGCACATTGAAACTTAAAAAATATTCTTACCATATATAATAATGGTAGTGAAGGAGGTGCATAGATTATGAAGATGACATTTCAGCCTAAGACAAGACAGAGATCTAAGGTTCATGGTTTTAGATCAAGAATGAGTACTCCAGGTGGAAGAAAAGTTTTAGCAGCAAGAAGAGCAAAGGGAAGAAAGAGACTTTCAGCTTAATTGATTTTACAGCAGATGAGTACGTCAGTATTCATCTGCTTTTTT
>CAKRKK010000096.1 GCA_934358235.1 uncultured Lachnospira sp. | reverse complement strand
GTTATGAGTCATTATACTTTTTAAGTATAGTGGCTCATTTTTGTTATTAATATTTATGGTAAATCAGCAGATAAATATATTGTATTATAATGATGTCAGGGTCAAAAGCCATCAACTTTGATACTAGAAAATATGTTCGGTATATGTTAATATAATGATGTAATAAAACTTATAAGAGTAATAGGAGTATAATAACATTATGAAGCTGATACATTGTGCAGACCTGCATCTGGATTCTAACCTGACAGGTAATCTTACCAGCAAACAGGCAAAAGAACGAAGGGCAGAGCTGTTAGTCACATTTCAAAAGATGATTACATATGCCAACGAGAACGATATACATCATATTCTTATATCCGGTGATCTGTATGATAAGAAAAATATATCAGCAACTGCACGTAATGTTTTTCTTTCAGCAGTTACGTGTAATCCGGATATTATATTTTATTATCTTAAGGGTAATCATGATGCTGGAAATCTGTTTATCGGAATGAATAATATTCCAGATAATTTAAAGCTGTTCAACACCGAATGGACAAAATACCGAGTTACATCAGAAAAGGATAATAGCACAATTGTTATTAGTGGTATAGAACTTACAGCGGATAATTCCGACATTATTTATAATTCCCTTATACTTGATAATAATTGCTTTAATATAGTCATGCTTCATGGTCAGGAAACTGAAACAAAAAGCAGTAAGGACTATCTGGATATATCACTCAGACTCCTTAAGAATAAAGGAATAGATTATCTGGCACTTGGACATATACATTCATATAAGAAAGAAAGTCTTGATGCAAGAGGTATTTACTGTTATCCAGGCTGTCTTGAAGGCAGAGGCTTTGACGAATGTGGTGAACATGGCTTCGTTGTTATTGAGGTGAATAATAATACGCTTACAGACCACGAATTAATACCTATAGCTTCCAGGTGTCTGTATGAGGCAGAGGTTGACATATCGGATTGTCTTAACTCCTCCGAAATAATTAGTAATATACAATATGAACTTGATAGGAAGCATTATAGTCCTTCCAGCATGCTTAAAGTTGTGCTTACAGGTGCTACAGATGTAAATTGTGAAAAGAATATAGAATATATTTCAATGATGTTTTCTGATAAATATTATTATTTTAAGTTATATGATAATTCTTGTATAAGAATAGATTATGATAATTTACTGTATGAGAATTCGGTAAAAGGAGAGCTTGTACGGCTTGTAAAGGCTGATGATACGCTTGATAATGATACTAAAGCTGCAGTTATAGCTATTGGAATTAATGCTTTGATGGGAGAAGAATATATATGAAATTAATCAGCCTGCACATAGACAATTTTGGTAAGTTTAATAACCTGGATATAAGCTTTAATGACGGTCTTAATCAGTTTATAGAGGAAAACGGATGGGGGAAAAGCACACTTACAGCATTCATTAAGGTCATGTTTTATGGCTTTGATAATTCCTCTAAAAGAGATTTCTATGATAACGAAAAAAAACGTTATAAACCCTGGAATGGTGGCGTTTATGGTGGGAATATAACCTTTCTGCTTGACAATAAAAGCTATACAATATACAGAACCTTTGAAACAAAAGACAAGGATGATACCTTCCGGCTGATTGACCAGCAAACAAAGCTGGCTTCACTAGATTACAGCTCTAATATCGGATATGAAATCTTTAAAATAGACAGCGATACATTTAAAAAGACATTATGCATATATGAAAATAACTGCTTAACAGAAAGTACAGGCGATATAGAAGCACTGCTAGGTAATGAGCAGTCAGACACTAAGAATGTCAATAACTTTGATAAGGTTATAAAAAATATGGATGCCAGACTTAATGCTTTAAGTCCTGACAGAAAAACAGGGGAGCTTTATAAACGTAAGGAAAAGCTCAATGCAATACGGGCTGAGTTAAAAGAAATTCCAATATTAGAAGCTAGTATAGACACAACTATCAGCTATATAAAAGATAACGAAGAAAATATTAAGAAGCTGTCCTATACAAAGCAGCATATAAAGGAAGAACTTGATAAAGCAAGCTATTACAACGAAACGCAGGGGATTCTAAAGCAATATAACATATATAGCAGACAGCTTGAAGAAAAAAAGCAGGCCTATGAGGAAAAGCTTGAAGAATACGGCAGGCTTCCAGATATTACTGATGTTTACACGAATATACAGTATGCAGACAAGGCACTAGATAAATACAGCCAGCTAAAAGAGCTGAACCCTGGCAGGGCACAGTACGAAAGATTGTATAAGCTTAAAGCTGAGGTTTCTGGCTATTCACATTACGAAATCAAAGAACAGCTTGATAACATAAATCATCTGAAGGATATAAAGGCTGCAATACAAAGCAATGCATCTGTTAATGACAAACGTGTAAGCCCGCTTTTGATAACAGCAATAGCTGCAGGTCTGCTTTTTATTATAACCGGTGCTATAACTGGTGCTGGCATACTACTGATACCAGTAGGAATTATATTTATAATCGCTGGAATAGTGTATAATAAAAGGAAAACAGCTAATAATACACATATTAATGAATTAAAAAACGATTATAAAAAACAATATCTATTAATAAAACAATGGCTTGATACACACGATATTGATTTTGGTCCGGATGTAGTTTATATATTGTCATCCATAGATAACAGATTATACGAGTATGAAGAAATCCTTCAACAGATAAATAATTATAATACCCAGTATAAGCAGGCTGATATTAACGGATATATCAGAAAAATAAGCAGCTTTATAGCCAGCTTTGATAATTATTTACCGCCTGTACTGACTAATATTACAACAGATGATAGCAATAATCAGGATGTTATACTGCTTATAAAGGAATGCAGCAATTGTCTTTATAAAATGCAGCAAAATATTGAAATAATCGGACATATAAGAAAAGAGTATGATGATGCATATAATGCATTTGATTTATTTGTAAGCCAGCATAAGGATATAGATATAATCTTAAGCCAAAAGTCGGATGATATGCTGGAACACACTGTAAATGTGTCTATACTTAACAGCAGGCTGGATGATATAGAGAAAAAACTTAAACAGCATAACGATGATATAGCTGGATATAGCGTACAATTAAGTATATATCAGGATAAACTTGATGAGCTTACAGATAAAAATAATATACTCTCTGAGCTTATGGAGGATTATGAAATACGACTAAAAAATTATAACAATCTGAAGCTGACAAGAGAATATCTTATAAAGGCCAGAATATCATTTTCATATAAATATCAGGTTTCAGTTAAAAATAAATTTAATGAATATATTGATATATGTAACAACGCAACGGACTTCCACGACAAGTATAGTATTGATGTTAATAACAGGCTTCTTAAGAACGAATATGGACAGGAAAGAGAACTTCGTTTTTTTAGTTCAGGTTCAAAGGATATAGCCAGCTTATGTTTAAGACTTGCATTTATTAATGCTATGTATAAGGATGATAAACCATTTATAATTATGGATGATCCTTTTGTTAATATGGATGATAACATTATAAATGGTGCTAAGGCACTTATAAATACACTCACTAAGGATTATCAGATAATATATTTTACGTGTCATCCAAGCAGAACTATAAAAAATGGGATTTGTATCTGAGTGCACCTGCCAAATGCCCATACATAACATGTGCACAGAAATGAGGAATTATATGAGCGAAGATATGTTAAGAGTAGGAGTGATTACATCAACTCATGGAATAAGAGGAGAGGTTAAGGTATTTCCTACTACGGATGATCCTGCACGCTTTAAGAAATTAAAAGAATGCGTAATTGCCGGAAAAAGAGGAAATGTTAATGTTACTGTACAATCAGTAAAGTTTTTTAAGCAGTTTGTCATATTGAAATTTAAAGAATTTGACAATATTAATGATATTGAAATATATACAAAGTGTGATCTGCTTGTTACAAGAGATAATGCTGTTAAATGTGAACCTGGTGAATATTTTATATGCGATCTTATAGGGCTTAATGTTATCACCGATGAAGGAAATACTCTTGGAAAGCTTACAGATGTTATAGAAACAGGAGCTAATAATGTATATGAGGTGACAGCACCTGATGGTAAAGTATATTATCTGCCAGTTATTGATGAATGTATACTTGCGCACGATCTTGATAATGGTACAGTAACAGTACATGTGTTAAAAGGCCTGCTGGATATTAACTAAAATAGGCATTCATTATTATATATTTTTGAATATATTTTTTGAATTACATATTTTTATAATGTTTTATAGAATTAGTACTTGCATATTTTTTTAGTATATGTTATTCTTATCAAGTTGTGAAAAGAGACAGTCCTCTGTTGTGAAGATCACATTAAGAATGTCGAAATAATAAGGAGGTCACACATGAATACAATTATTAAGAACATCGAAGATGCACAGCTTAAGGCTGAAGTACCAGCATTCAACGTTGGTGATACTGTTAGAGTATCTGCTAAGATTAAGGAAGGAAACCGTGAAAGAATCCAGGTATTTGAAGGAACTGTTTTAAAGAAGCAGGGTACTGGAGTACGTGCTACATTCACAGTTAGAAAGATTTCTAACGGCATCGGTGTAGAAAAGACATGGCCATTACATTCACCTATCGTAGAGAAGGTTGAAGTTATCAGACGTGGTAAGGCTAGAAGAGCTAAGTTATTCTACTTACGTCAGAGAACAGGTAAGGCTGCAAAGGTTAAAGAATTAGTTAGATAATTATAATAATTCTATAATAAAATGAGGTTATTACAGCATTTAATCTGTAATAACCTCATTTTATATTGTGTTTTATTTTATTATTGTAAAAGCTTTATAACTACAGCGTCTTAAAGCCAAGTGCAAGTATGCAGGATTGCGAATGTTCATCCCATTCATTAAGACATTTATCACAATAATAAGATATATGATAGCCTGCATTTTCATCTATTGCTATTGCAAAGTAGCCTGCCTTCATTTTAACCGTTTGCCCATCAAGGAATTTGATTTCCCTCAGCTCCCAGTTTTCACGTTTCGTAAGGTCAGTTGGAACATTAGGGTTAAATTCACCAGTAGAGTTGAAATCAGCTTGTATTTCAGTATAATAATTTCTAAGATTGGCCCAGTCAGCAGCAACTCTGGCTTTATGTATATGCCTGATTAAGGAAGGGCTTAGTATACCGACAAGCACAGCCATTATAGCGATAACTACAATGAGTTCAACTAATGAAAAACCTTTATTGTGATTTTTCTGATTATGTTTGTTTATAGAATCATGTATCATATAGTATCCTCCTTTTTTCTTACATTTTAATGCTTTAATATACACAGATTATTGTTAAACACAGTAATCTTATGGGATTATAGATTGGACCTTAAAAAAAGTCAATGAAAAAAATATAAAATCTTTAATAAAAGCTATAAACTATATGCTATACTAAGAATAAAATATAAATTATAAAAGAACGGAGATTGTAATGTTTTTAGACGTCTTAGGATTAATAGGTGCATGTTCATATGCTCTTGACTGTGTAGAGGCAGAGCTTGTACATTCAACTAATAAACACTCTAAAAGAGTAGCGTATATGAGTGTATGTATTGCAATGAATATGGGAATTAATAATGAGAGCTTACAGGATCTTGCAATATGTGCACTTATGCATGATAATGCACTGACTCAATATATCAAGGAAGAACTTCATAATAATTATATAAGCATAGATGGTATACAAAAGCAGCTTCCGCAGGTAGGACAGCATTGCATACTTGGTGAGCAGAATATAAAAGAGCTTCCATTTAATACTGATGTTACCAATGTTATTCTTTATCATCATGAAAATGCAGATGGAAGTGGAATATTTGGTAAAAAATGGAACGAAATTCCTTTGTTTTCAAGAATTATACATATGTGTGATATATTAGATCTGGCCTGCTGTAACAATATTAATTCTGGTAATTATTCAGAAGCTGATTCTAAGCAGTATTCACAATACTGGAATAAAATACAATACTTTCTTGAAAATGTGCGTGGCAGGCTTGTTGATGATGAATGTATAGATTCATTCCTACAGGTGTTCACGCCTGATAATATTAGTGAGCTTGATTCTGATAATATAGAAGTGAATCTATGGAGCAAAGTTCCACGAATGAATAAGGAGCTTAGCTTTAAGCAGCTAAAACAGATAGCAAGTTTTTTTGCAGGAATCATAGATTATAAGTCTCCCTTTACAAGTACACATTCTATTGGTGTAGCCTGTATAGCAAAGAAGCTTGCAGAATATATGGGGCTTGGAGAGGAAACCTCACAGAAAATATATCTGGCAGGTGCATTACATGATATTGGCAAGGTAGCCATAGGTAATGATATATTGGAAAAACCAGATAAGCTTACAGATGAAGAATATTCAGTTATGAAGCATCACGCAGCTTATACCTTCTATATATTATCAGATATTAACGACTTTGATGAAATACGTGACTGGGCGGCTTTTCATCATGAAAGACTTGATGGTACTGGTTATCCTTTTGGTAAAACAGCAGCCAAATTAGGTGTTGAAGAACGTATAATGGCCGGTGCAGATATATATCAGGCGCTTACAGAAAGCCGTCCTTATAAAAGCGGAATGCCACACAATAAAGCCTGCAGTATTCTGTATGATATGGCTAATAAGGGCTGGATTGATTCTGATGTAGTTTCCAATATAGATAAATGCTTTGCTGATGAAGCTGATATATATGATATATAAAAAATAAACATAACACAGGTATCAAAATGAATACTAATATTAATTGCATATACGATGGCAGGAAAGCTTTCTTTCATCTGCCTGGTTTGTTTGAATTCTATGAATTTTATAAGGTTTTTCTACCTTTATTTTATGAACACAGGGAGTATTTTTATGACTGGTGCGATATAGGTTCTATATATGGAGCCCCAGCAGACTGCCTATGGGGTGGAGGGCGTGCCGGCTTTGGAGATGGCGATGCCAGAGAGGTATTTAAGCTTATGTCTGAATATAAAATATCTGCAAGGCTTACATTTAGTAATTCTCTTCTTAAAAAGGAGCACTTATCAGATAAAAGATGTAATGAGCTGTGTGAATTACTAAGTGCCGCTACAAAAAAACAGCATACTTATTCTGGTAGCAGCAATGCTTCTATTAATACAGCCTGTAGGGCAGATGGTGTTAAAAATGGCATTATAGTTCATTCAGATCTTCTGCTTAACTATTTAAAAAATAAATATCCTGACTTCTATTTTGTTTCATCAACAACCAAGGTGTTGACAGATTACAATAAATTACTAGATGAAATAAACAAAGAGGATTTCAGCTATGTAGTTCCTGATTTCCGGCTAAATAAATGCTATAATAAGCTGGAAACTCTGACAGATGTACAAAAAAACAAGGTTGAATTTCTATGTAATGAGTGCTGCTGGTTTGAATGCTACGACCGTAGTGCCTGCTACGAAGCGGTGAGCCGTATGAATCTTGGTGAAAGCTGTGTCAGGCATATATGTGTATCCCCCAATGCTGCCAAGGGCTATAGTTTTTCTGGCGCAATGAGTAACCCGGCATTCATAAGTATAGACGATATAAGAAATATTTATCTTCCTATGGGATTTACTAACTTTAAAATAGAGGGGAGAAGCCTTGGAAGTGCACTTATTCTTGAATTTATACTTTATTACATGACTAAGCCACAATTTCAGATTCATGTAAGAGAAGCCATATATCTTGATAATACGCTTGATTTATTTTAAAGAAAGAAAGGAAATACTGGTATGAATGCTACAGATACTAAGAACACAGCTATAAAGAATAATGATATATTAAATAAGCTGCATACTGCAATGATTGAATTATACAGAGGTGATGCTAAAAGAATTCAGCATTTCTGCAAGGTACACAGCTATGCCAGACTGATTGCAAAGATGGAACAGGTAGACGAAAAAACTTTATTTATTATTGAAACGGCTGCCCTTACTCACGATATAGGAATACATATATGCGAAGAGAAATATGGGGAATGCGGTGGAAGGCTTCAGGAAAAAGAAGGTCCGCCACTTGCAGAAAAGCTGCTTAAAAAGCTGGGATTTGAAACAGAAATTTCAGAACGCGTGCAGTATCTTATTGCACATCACCATACATATAATAATATTGATGGTATTGATTACCAGATACTTGTTGAAGCTGATTTTCTTGTAAACCTGTATGAGGATAATCTGTCAAAGGATGCTGTATTAAAGGCTTTTGATAATATTTTCAAAACAGAATCTGGAAAGCAGCTATGCAAGGATATGTATATGATATAAAAGCCTTATTAAGCATCTTAATGCAGGCATAGTGTAGCAGCATTGTATGCAGCATAATATGGCTTTCTTATACTTTGACACCTATTTCATAATCCTGTATAATTTGAGTAAATATAATGTAATAAACAAATGGAGATTTCAATGATGAATTCATATTATAGAAGATACCAGGAAAATACAGCGTTACTTGACATATGTAAAACAGTAGTCGATATAATAATGGTTATATTTGCAGCATATGTAATAGTTTCATTTTCATGTACCAGAACAACTATATCCGGAGGTTCTATGGAAGATACTATTAAGAATGAAGATACAGTACTTGTCAACAGCTTCGCATATGCGTTTACAGGACCTAAGCG
>CAKRKK010000095.1 GCA_934358235.1 uncultured Lachnospira sp. | reverse complement strand
TCGCTGCCGTATCGCGGCGACTTGATTATAATATCACCACACCCAACATATGTCAACAACTTTTTTCAACTTTTTTTATTTTTTTGTTGTTTTTTTGTTATTCTGGAAAACAGCATATTCAAAAACCGCTCTCAAAGCCGCATAATTACTGGCTTTTATTACATCCAGCCACTCTGGATTATTTTTATTATTCGTGGGCTATTTTTCTTCATTCCAGAATTATTTTCATTATTGGATTATTATTATATACCAATTCCAGAAAACTATTTGAGTGAATCTGTGCTAATATATCTGCCGCCCAGGAGCTATTTCCCGCAGCCGTAACAATAGCAAAGGCGAGCCATATAATTATAAGTCCCTCCACTATTCCCGCAGCCATTCCTCCAAGCCTGTCTGCCTGATGTATAACCGGAAGTCTTCTTATAATTCCTGTCAGTGATGCTATAACCTTAAGTACAATATATAATACTATAAACACTATACAATAGCTCACAGTATTGACTATAATCAGAGTCATCTGTGCCGCAAACATCCTTGAGGCTACGTCCTTAAGTGTGTGTGTTGCCGATTCTGCTGCTACATCCGCTATTCCAGAGGCTGCTGACCTTGATATACTCTTAGCCAGACTTTCTGGAAGATTCATGCGTTCACTTATAGCAGACACCTTTTCTTCAATTTCATCTATATATGAGGTTATGCCATCAGCGATAAGCTCTGAGTCATCTTTACCATAGCTCTTTCCATCTCTTGAAACATTTTCATATATGCTTTTTTCAATCTTGTCATCCCATTGTGTGTCATTTCGTATGTATTCGCTAAGCATTGGAGATGCAAAGGTTGTTACAGCTATCGTTATTATCATCGTTGCTAACGATACCGCTATCTTTATAACTCCTTTTTTCATTCCAGCTAATGCAAATATGCATAGAACTGCTAATACCACAACTAATACCATAATATTTTCTCCATTTCTGTACTATTCTTTACTTAAGCTTTATATTCTGTATATACTTTGCGCTTATAAGCACATATTCGCCTCTTGTTCCTATTGGTATAACTCTGCCCGCAGGCATATCAAAGCTCATATTGGCTATATTTTTACCACTAAGATTATATATTGACAAGGTGGTTGAATTGTTCATAACAACGCTCTTCTTATCAAATGCTATATTTTCCACCTGTGTTCCAAACTGTGCCTCGCAAACCTTTCCACCAGAGGTATTGTATACAAGCATCTTATACAACTCACCCGATGCCGAATTATCAACTATCACTCCTACATAATCCTCCGAAAAGAACACTCTGTTTATTGTACTATCTATGCTGATTTCCTTCTCAAGACTTGGATATTCTTTTATCTTATATATGCTTATAACATTTTCTCCTACTGCAACTGCTATGTTGTTGCTAAGGAACTGTACATCTCCAACAAGCGTGTCATTATAGTGATTAAAGCCGCCAACAACTCTCTCTGTTTCGTTCTGTCCTACCTCTGAGAAATTATAAAATACAACATTAGTTTTTATGTCTTCACCGCTCACATACACATATGAGGCTATAAGCTTTGTTGCATCGTTAGATATACTTACATCAAGTGGATATCCGTCGCCTGCTACTGTTGTTTTAATACTGTATATCTTAGTTCCCTCTTTAGAATACATATTAATATAATTCGCTTCATTATCCTCAAGCACTGCAACAACTGCGCCATTAGCTGCAACCTCTATCTGTGAAATAACAAGCGAAGTATCTATTTTACCAAGCATACCCGTCTTGTTAAACACATATATTGTATTTCCATTTATATCCCCTACTGCTACGCAGTCCTCACACATCTTTACCTGAGGCTTCTGCATAGAATATGTCTGATTCCATATAGCCTTTCCCTTACTTGTATAATACGAAACTCCATCATTGCTATACTTGATGTAGCCTCCCTGATAAGCTGTATACTGTGAAGTTGCTGTATCCTCTCTGTTTATTGAACCTGTAACACTATATGATGTGTAGGAATACCCATCCAAAAGATGCATCGCAAGCACTGCTGCTCCAGCTATAAGTGCTATTATGAGTACTATGAGCACGCCCATTCTTATTCTGTGCCTTACTATTCTCTGTCTTACTTCCTCATAATCAACCTCTTCTGTAACTGCCTGCTCTTTATTATTAACATCATCTGTATTTAATTTAATAACCTTCCTGACAGAAGCCTTCTTATCTCCTGTGAATCTTGAACCACCTGATATTATGTCAGCCATTATTATCCCTCATTCCGCAGTTTATCCTGCTTTTTATCGGATACATATACAGTATCTATACCGGTATATTAATTCCTGATTTTAATTATACATAATCCACATAAATATTCAAGAAAGTTATAATTCTGTGGCTCCTTTAGTCTGGCAGTCTGATTTCCTGTCCTATATGTAAAATGTCGCTGTCTGCAAGTCCATTATAATGCATAACCTCCTTATATCTGGTTGTTGTGCCATAATGCTGCTTACATATCCCCATAAGTGTATCTCCTGACTTAACCGTATACACACTACCTGCCGCTTCGCTATCACTATATTGTGCATTACCTGCGCTATCTGTGGCATCGTCATCCGAGCCCTGTCCTCTTGATGCTGCTGTCTTTGCCGTTTCTTCATCCGTTGTTACGCTGCCAGCCTGATTAGTGCCTGAATCAGCTCCCGTATTTATTTCCTGAGTTCCATTCTGTTTTGTATCTGCCTGTGTGCTGTTTTCTTCTAATGGATACACCTCTCCTGAAAGCTTATTTACCTTTATGGCTTCTCCATCAGTACCGCTATCATCTGCATTTTTAATATTGGCTGCGTCAGAATCTACTCCTGCTGTCTTACTCTTCCTGTCACCTGCCTCCTCTTCTAACTGATTCATAAGATTATTTACTGACTGGTTAAGCTTCTTCATTCTCTCATAATTATTCATCAGGTTAATGCCTATAACTATTATTACAACAACAAGGAAAGCACTTATGCCATACATAAACCCTCCGCCTCTCTTCTGTTCCTTAAACTCCTCCTTCTGTCTTATTACATTACGGATATTCTTTACAACCCTGTCCGTTCTTACATCCTCGCAGGATTTCTTTTCGCTGCGTTCAAGCATATACTCCTGCATTTCGTAGTTTCGTTCATAAAAGCACACATACCCCTTCTGCCTTCTTAACGTACCATTTTCATACAGATAAAAATGTTCCTCTTTTTCCATTGTATCAACAAGATATAAAGTTTTCATGTTTCCTGCAAAATTATCCAGATGCAGCTTCTTAAGCCTTGCCATCCGTTCATCTGTAAGCTCTGGAATCACTGCAAACCACCCTACAACTGTAAGATCCGGAAAATATTTTTCTATATCGGAGTATATTTTATTCCATACAGCTTCATCAAAATATATACCTTCCCTCGATGCACTATTCAGCACAGCTTTTATAACGCCCTTAACAAACACGCATCTTTCCCTGCCTTCTTTAGCAAGCTCTCCTAGCAGTACCCCTGCCTGTTCTTCCTTAGGATTGTTATACGCAATAGAGTTAATATATGTAAACGCGTAATCCTCTATGTATATTTTCTTATCAGAGCTGACATCTCCTATCTGCTTGATATTCTTAGGTCTTCTTATACATGTACTATTATCTTTAGGATTCTTTGCTGATTTATCTGAATCTTCCTTGTTACATATTATCTCTATCATGTCCTCCTCCATTCGACCTTCACAGACTGGTTTGATACTAATACCAGTACTGTAACATCATTTATATTATTAAGCTGTTAAGCATTCATCCTGACATACATATTTCATCCATATCCGCAGGATGTCCACCTATAATGCTTGCATAATAACATTAAAGAATTGTGAATTTTATCAGAAAATGTCGGGGGAAAATATATTTTTAAATATGGGAATATTTTTCTTACTTATGAATAAAATGATTGTGTTTATAGATTTACATAAAGAAATGGGGATTATTATGCGCTATTATTACGATTCTACAAGCAACGATGCTGCTTTATTACTAAGTCAGAAGTTAAGGTACATAATAAAGGCTTCTAAGACTTCAGAACAGGAAACCATCATATTATGCGTTGGAAGCGACAGATCAACCGGAGATAGTCTTGGTCCCATCGTTGGGTACAAGCTTAAGAAGAATGCCTCGTGTAATTTCTATGTATATGGCGACCTTAACCATCCTGTTCATGCAGCCAATCTTTTAAAATATATGGAATGTATCAGACAATCCTTCACCAATCCATATATAATAGCTATCGATGCCTCCTTAGGACGTAAGGATCACGTTGGACTTATAACCCTCGGAGCAGGTCCACTCCGGCCTGGTCTTGGAGTTAAAAAAAAGCTGCCTGAAGTGGGAGATATTCACATAACTGGTATCGTAAATGAATCCAGCGATGAAAACCACTCCACACTCCAGACAACCCGTCTGTGTATTATTATGCAGATTGCTGACGTTATCTCTAACGCCTTTTGCCTGCTGCAGTCTGATAATGTTTAATGCTGATTCCTATACTCAGCAATTGCCTGTGCTATTGTTGTGCAGGAACCACTCTTCATAATATTATCAAGCTCGGCAAGCCTTTCTTTATCAACCATTTCCTTACCAAGATAGGCTTCATAATTAGATGATATATATATGCGCTGCTGCTTTACAAGATCATCAAGCCTTGCATATTCGTCCTTTTTCTTTACAAGCTCACTATTCATAAGTTCAAGCTTATCAACGAATCTGCCTTGTATATCTTCTAATATATCAGGCTTTACTGTTTCTTCGAATTCCTTAAGGGCTTTCTGCTTTTCGTTTTCTGTTTTCTCAATACTATCGTGAAGATCATTAATCTTATGATCAAAGCTTTCCAGTCCATAGATAGCATCATTATCATCCTTTTTTATTGAATGACGTATCTTCTTAATAATCCTTTTATTGTTTCTTATCCTGTACTTCGTGTCACGCGCTGCTATTATTGTACTATAATGCGGCACTATGAGATTAATGTATACACATCTGCTGACTATAAGAAACAATATTGCAACTACTGCTGTATACACAACCGGCACCCAGGCTTCTACAAACGGAAGCACATAAAGCACTACAGGAATACCTGCACACATTATAAGCATAAACACCACATACACCAGCACATCTCTTATCTTGCGTGATAAAAAAACTGCTAAAAAGAATGCATTATTCGTAAGCTTAGGAACATTCTCCTGAATAAATGCTTTTTCTATCTGTGATGCAAGCTCCTTATTCTCCTGTCTTAGCGAAGCAGTTTCTGCCTGGATTCTCTCCTTCATTCCCTGCTGCTTTGCCTTATCTCTTTCTGCCTGTACCTGCTTTATCTTATCCTTGTCGCAGTCCATCGCCTTATCATATCCTGCACAGATAGAATCTGTACTTTCCTTAACTCTTGCCGATATCTCATCCTGCATAGCCTTTGTAGTACTATCAGTTTCTTTAGTTATATCCTTTATGCTTGCAGATATGTGTTCAAGTCTTTCCTGATTCTCCTCATATTCATTGATATCAGAAATAATCTGCTCTAAAATGCTCTGGTCTGCACTAAGTATATTCTGTTCTGCCATCATCTGCTCCTATATTATCCTGATACATCTATAAATATATGGTTTTTATTGATTATTTCTATAATAATTAATAAGACAGCCATCAAGAATAATCTGACGTTCATCATCTGTTAATTCATCCATCTTAAGTGTGAACTCCTTCATATCCTTGTTAACAACATATGCTTTCATAGCTGTTGCCTTATTCTTTACTGCTTCTGTTATATCTGGTATGAATATATAATCGCCATTAGCAAATGGAAGCTCGCCCTTATCAACTATAAATGGAAGCATTCCCCAGTTAATAAGATTAGAACGGTATCTCTTAGTTGCATATTCATTAGCGATATTAGCCCATCCGCCAAGAACCTTCTGACATGAAGCAGCCTGCTCTCTTGCTGAGCCATCACCTGGCTTAACTGCAAATATTGTACTTCCAACACCTACATTTTCCTTGCTGACATCATAAGTTTCCTTAATCTTATGCATAATATCCTTTAATTCAGGAAGTGCCTCGCCCATGCATTCGCCGGCTTCTCTTGCCTTTTCTGCCTTCTGTACTTCCTTTGCACGTCCTACATATGCAGGATCCTTTCTTGAAAGTGCGAATTCTGCAAGTCCTAAAGGATTAGAACGGAATGAAGAGGTTTCACCTGAAGGTATAAGCTCATCTGTTGTTGTTACAGGATCATGAATCTCTGATACAACCTTTATGATAAGATTCTCTGGAAGTGCAACCATCTTAGGCCAGTCCTTAATATTAGGTCCAAACTGGATTTCCTGATCAGGATCTGCTACGCCCTTGCTGTCAAATACTCTGTTTGCATATATATTGCTGTCAAAGTGGTATGTTGGTCCTGTAAACTCAACATCACAATCTGTTGCTGCTGTAAGGAAGCCCTTATTAGCCGCTGTTGCCGCAATAGATCTTGCATCCATAAGTGCAACCGATGATATCTGGCCATTCTGCAGCTTAGAGCCTTCTCTGTTAGGGAAGTTTCTTGTTGAATGTCTGATTGAAAATGCATTGTTAGCAGGTGTATCACCAGCACCAAAGCAAGGTCCACAGAATGCTGTCTTAACAATAGCACCAGTTTCCATAAGGTCTGCAAGTCTGCCATTTCTTGCAAGCTCCATATATATAGGTGTACTTGCAGGATATACGCTGAGTGTAAATTCATCAGCACCAATAGAGTGTCCCTTTAATATATCAGCGGCTGCACATATATTCTCGAAGCCACCACCAGCACAACCGGCAATAATCCCCTGGTCTACATATAATCTGCCATCCCTTATCTTATTAGTAAGCTTGAAGTCTACCTGTCCATCAAGACTTACAAGTGCCTTCTTTTCTACATCATGAAGAATATCAACAAGGTTTGCATTAAGTTCATCAATTGTATAGGTATTGCTTGGGTGGAATGGCATAGCTATCATAGGCTTGATACTGCTCAAATCAACATATACAACCCCATCATAATAAGCAACAGCCCCTGGATTAAGCTCCTTATAGCTTTCACTTCTTCCATGTATATCATAGAATTCCTTAACCTTATCATCTGTTCTCCATATTGATGAAAGACAAGTAGTTTCAGTTGTCATAACATCAACACCGATTCTGAAGTCAGCACTTAAGCTTGAAACACCTGGTCCAACGAACTCCATAACCTTATTCTTAACATAGCCGTTAGCAAATACTTCTCCAATTATAGCAAGTGCCACATCCTGAGGACCTACACCCTTTGCAGGCTCTCCTGTCATATATATGGCAACTACACCTGGCATATTAATATCATATGTCTTATTAAGTAACTGCTTAACAAGCTCAGGACCACCTTCACCCATAGCCATAGTACCGAGTGCACCATAACGAGTATGGCTGTCTGAGCCAAGAATCATCTTTCCACCTTCAGCCAGCATTTCCCTTGCGAACTGATGAATAACTGCCTGATGAGGTGGTACATATATTCCACCATATTTCTTTGCACATGTAAGACCAAACATATGATCATCTTCATTGATAGTTCCACCTACCGCACATAAACTGTTATGGCAGTTAGTAAGTACATATGGAATAGGGAACTTCTCAAGTCCTGAAGCTCTTGCTGTCTGTATGATACCTACAAATGTGATATCATGTGAAGTCATCTTATCAAACTTTATCTTAAGCTTATCCATATTACCTGATGTATTATGGTTTTCTAATATACTATAAGCTATAGTATTCTTAGCTGCTTCTGCCTTTGTTATATTCTTTCCTGTCTTTGCAGCCACTTCCTGTACTGCTGTCTGGCTATCCTCAATAATCTCATTTCCATTAACGAGATATGCCCCACCTTTGCTTAACTTAATCATTGCAAACTCTTTTCCTTTCCAGTTTTATTCATACGACTTTTTATTATAACAATATCAACATAAAAAGTAAATTTATTATGTCACATCCTATATGTAACATCCTATACGCTATATAGCTCTGTACAACTCATATAGCCCTATAATTTAAGTATCATCATTTATTCATTAAGATACGTTAAAACCTTACTCTTTATATCCTCTATAACTGCCTCATCAGCTTCATTCTGCTTCCAGGCTATATTAACTGTATCATTCTTATATCTTGGAATAATATGCATATGGAAATGGAATACTGTCTGTCCTGCTGCCTCACCATTATTCTGGACAATATTTAGTCCGTCGAAATCAAGTGCCTTTCTATATGCCTTAGATAACCTGACTGCAACCTTAAATACGTGCGCAGCCGTTTCATCATCTATTGAATATATATCATCATAATGATTCTTAGGCAATATAAGAATGTGCCCCGGTGCTGCCGGACCAGCATCAAATATAACCTTGACTACATCATCTTCATATATGGAATTCGTTGGTATTTCTCCATTGGCAAGCTTACAAAAAATACAATCATCTTTTTTCATAAACAATTCCTTCCTCCTTATACATCATTTACTTATTTTATATTTAAGTATATACTCGTATAATAACTTAAAACAAAACTGATTACAATATTTTCGCTGACAATTATTCAAATAGAGGGGGATTATTCTGTTTACGAAAAATGAATATAACGTCATTAAAGCCTGTTGTGAAAACAACCATGAATTATCAGATGCGTTATTGGC
>CAKRKK010000094.1 GCA_934358235.1 uncultured Lachnospira sp. | reverse complement strand
GTATCTCCTGGCATACCGCCTTCGATTCTGCTAACTTCTTAAACATAGCATCATCTATTGGCCTTAGTTGCCTTACTCTTTTTATTAAATCGTCTATTCTATTCAAATGTTCCCCTTTCTTTTGTTTATTAGCTTTCCCCTCCGCTGCTGTAAACAATATACTTTATGTTATAATTGCTTTATTTATACATTTACACATTTATATTATATCTATATATTGTTTACTGTTTTAGTATATAACAATTATACTTATAATTCAATACTTATATTATATATATTTCTTATGTTTTTATGTTTATTATGTATTTTATTTCTTACACAAAACTATTCATATATTTGATTATGACAAAATCCTTTATAATAACCATATACTAAACATTCTAATCAAATTCTTTAGCACATATATACTAAACTTTTCATCATTTTTATAAAACCAGCTTCACTTAAATTCAATTTTAATATAATACTTAAATTTAGATTTTAAAAAGGTCAATTAAAGGTCAATCAAAAAAAGTTTTCATTACAAAATTTTATAATTTCATAGAAAAAGAGGAACAAGCAATAATTACTCATTCCTCTCATCAATCCTTATATTAAGCGTTTATAAAATTATTGAAATCTGTTCATAATCACAACTGATTAGCCAAAGTATCTCTTTAAAAGACCTTCAAAAGCCTTTCCGTGTCTTGCTTCATCTCTTGCCATTTCATGAACTGTATCATGTATAGCGTCAAGGTTAGCAGCCTTAGCTCTCTTTGCAAGGTCTACCTTACCTGCTGTTGCTCCATTCTCAGCTTCAACTCTCATCTCAAGATTCTTCTTTGTGCTGTCTGTTACAACTTCACCAAGAAGCTCTGCAAACTTTGCTGCATGCTCTGCTTCTTCCCAAGCTGCCTTTTCATAATAAAGGCCTACCTCTGGATAACCTTCTCTGTGAGCTACTCTTGCCATAGCAAGATACATACCAACTTCTGAACATTCACCATTAAAGTTAGCTCTTAAGTCTTCAATAATATCTTCACTTACTCCCTTAGCAACTCCAACTACGTGTTCTGCTGCCCATACCTTATCACTATCCTGTGCTAAGAACTTATCTGCAGGTGCTTTACATACTGGACAGACAAAATCTGCTGGAAGTGAATCTCCTTCATAAACATAACCACATACTGTACATACATACTTCATATTCGTAATCTCCTTTTCTTATTTAATATTTATAAAATAGTAATTATTACTGTTTTGTGAGTTTAATATAACACTCTTTCTTATTATTGTCAAGCAAAATAGTAACAATTACTATTTTATTTTTTTGCACACGCTGGACATTTTCCGTAGAAAAAAGATACATTTCCCTGAATCTCACCTTTGAAGTCTTTTGCTGCTGCTCTGTTAAAAGCTGCTTCAACCTCCTTAGAATCAAAATCAAGATCAAGCACTCTACCACACTCTATACATTGAAAATGATAATGTGGTTCGACATTACCATCAAAATGTACAGAGCCATCATCGCATGGTACCTTAATCGCCATTCCATTATCTACAAGAAATGAAAGATTTCTATATACTGTCCCAAGGCTTATGTTCGGAAAATCCTTGCTTACATATTCATATACAACCTCTGCTGTTGGATGATCCTTTCTTGACATAAGAAACTCTTTAATCGCTTCCCTTTGTCTGCTTCTTTTAATAGCTGCCATAAAATCCTTCTCCTAAATCACAACTTATATTAATAATAGTTCCTATTATTAATATATCATTTTATTATAAATTGTCAAGTACAGGAATATTTTATATTTTCATTTTATATTTTTATTTTATATTTTCTGTGTTTTTATACCATTCTCATCATTCCTGACATTATACAGCTACCTGCCGCACCATATTGTCTGACCTCTTCTCTTCTTCCATTATCTATGTCTATTCCACCTATTGCATACACCGGAATGGTTGTCCTGCTGCACACCTCTTTTAAAAAGTCTAATCCCCTTGGAGCTAATCCCTTTTTACAATCGGTAGCGTATATATGACCTGCTGTTATATATGCTGCGCCCATTCTTTCTGCTTCAACTGCTTCTTCTACCGAATGTATAGAACATCCTATCTTCATAAGCTGCCCTGTTTTTCTCATTCGAGAATTATTATTATTAACATTTTCAGCAGAAGCTATTAAACTATTATTATATTCCCTCATATTATGAACTGACATATGGACTGTATCGATTCCCAGTTCTTTAGCAATATTGGCATAGGTATGAATTATTAACCGTACATCATAACTTCTGGTTACATTATACACCTCCTCTGCCAGCTTTGCATACTCCGCCTCCGATAAATCTTTTTCCCTTAAAACTATTGCTTTAGGCTGCAACTGACAAACCCTTTTAATCTGCTCTATAAATGGTCTTTTGCACAAGCTTCTGTTTGTAATCACAATAACATCTTCTAACATCTGTTTTCCTCTAAATCCTAATGTAATTAATAATGCGAGGGCAAAAATATTAATTTCCACCCTCACATTTTACTCTATATACGTGTATTATTCATCAATGTATTATTTTTAACCAACATATATATAATCACTCATAACTGGCTGTAATCCAATCTTTACAAGGTCATTATATACCTCTTTAACATCTCTTCCATCTGATATTTCAAACTGTTCATCGCCCTTATCACTATCCTCAATATCATCAGAATGACTTCCAATTCCTGTACTTACTCCGGCAGAAATCTTAGTTGCCGCTATATTCATAAGATTATCTCTTACTCGTGCACACTCTCTCGTAGATACCGTAATGCTTGCAAATGGCATAAATAATCTATATGCGGTAACAACCTGCAGAAGCTGTGCTTCATGTACATCCTTTGGATTAATCCTGTCATTGTTGATAATAGGTCTTAATCTTGGACATGAAAATGCTATCTCTGCATGAGGATATTTTCTTTGGAGCAGATAAGCATGCATGCCTGTTGCAAACGCATCCTTTCTGAAATCATCAAGGCCTAACAATGCCGCAAAGCCTACTCCTCTCCTGCCGCCCTTCAATGCACGTTCCTGGGCATTAAGCCTGTATGGATATATTCTTTTGTGTCCTGCAAGATGAAGTGTTTCATATTTATCTGAATTATAGGTTTCCTGGAATACAGTAACATAATCAGCACCACATTTATGAAGATATGCATATTCATCTGAATTCATAGGATAGACTTCAAGGCCAATTACCTTAAAGTACTTTCTTGCTATCTTGCAAGCCTCCCCTATATATTCTACACTAGACATTTTCTTGCTTTCACCAGTAAGAATTAATATCTCCTGAAGCCCCGACTTTGCTATAGCCTGCATCTCTTCTTCTATTTCTTCGTAATTAAGCTTTGCTCTCTTTATCTTATTATGGCAGTTAAAGCCACAATATATACAATAATTTTCACAGTAATTAGCTATGTATATAGGTGTAAAGAAGCATATTGAATTACCAAAATGCTTTTCCTTCTCCCGCTTAGCTGCCTGCGCCATCTGTTCTAAATATGGAAGGGCTGCTGGTGATAAAAGTGCAGCAAAATCCTCAGGTGTTCGATTGACTGCATTAATAGCATTCTCAACATCCTTAGCTGTATACCTGTCATAGTCATAATTATTCATAGCAGCTATAACCTGCTTATCAATATCAGATGTAAGCACTTCCATATCTGGCATATATTCCATATGGTTAGTTCTGTTTTTCTTCTGATCTTCTCTTATTTCATCACTTAAAATACTTTCATTTATATGTAAATCTTCGTTCATTTTGCTCTCCATTCCTGCCTATTTTACGCATACCGGGTTTGTGCCAGATGTACGCAGGCACACTTCCTGCATGTAAAAATCTTTTTTACATTATTAACCTGAATACATCTATTCGTGAAGATATCCGGTAAGTGGAGAGGAAGCACTTGCTCCGTCCTTCTTTACTCTTCCAAGTCCTGCAAGATATGCTTCTCTTCCTGCATTTATAGCATTTTTAAATGCTGCTGCCATACGTGGAATGTCTCCTGCTGTTGCTATTGCAGTATTAGCCATAACTGCTGCAGCACCCATTTCCATAACCTCACAGGCCTGCGATGGGCGACCTATTCCTGCATCAACTATAATTGGAAGATCTATTTCATCTATAAGAATCTGTATAAAGTCCTTTGTACATACTCCCCTGTTAGAACCGATAGGAGCTGCAAGCGGCATAATACATGCTGCACCGGCATTTGCCATATCTCTTGCTGCATTAAGATCATGGTACATGTAAGGCATAACAACAAATCCCTCTTTTGCAAGTATTTCTGTTGCTTTGGCAGTTTCATAATTATCTGGAAGAAGGTACTTTGTATCTCTTATTACTTCTATCTTAACCATATCACTATGACAAAGCTCTCTAGATAGTCTTGCTATTCTTACTGCCTCTTCTGCATTTCTTGCTCCCGAGGTATTAGGAAGAAGCTGGACATTATCTGGAATATAATCAAGAATATTGGCAAGTCCACCATCATTTGCCCTTCTTAGAGCAAGTGTTACTATCTGTGCCTCAGCCTGTTTTACAGCCGCCTCTATAAGCTCAAGTGAATATTTTCCTGAACCTAATATAAAACGTGAAGTGAATTCATATTTTCCTAACTTAAATGTATCCTTTAACTTATCCTTGCTATCTGTAACTGTTGTATTTGCTATATTATTACTCATTGTATTATCCTCTTTTATTCTTAATTATTATGATATGCAGGCAAAATATCAGCCACCACCCATAAAGCTTAATACTTCTAAAATGTCATTGGTCTTTAATGTAATCTTCTTATAGCTTTCCTTTGGAATTATCTCTTCATTCAGCTCAACAACAACATGCTCTGGCTTATACTTATTATTTATTATAAAATCTTCAATATCTGTATTATCCTCAACACATATTTTCTTTCCATTGAACATTATTTCTGCCATTAAGATATTCACCTTCCTTCCTGAATGTCTTTTAACACTTAAACATATAAAGCTGTCAGAGAGCTGAAAACTGCATGAACTACACTGCTATACACAGCTAAGATAATAGATAAAAACAAAAAGGGTTCACGAAGAAAAGCGCCCTTGGTGGTGCTCCCCTTCGTGAACCCTTATGATTCACTCTATCAACAATGTTTATTAAGTTGTTAACTAATATAGCATTTGTTCTCTTATTTTGCAAGTCCTAATTCTTTTTTTAGTTCTTCTTTTACTGCTGCACTTGTAAATGCGGCATCGACTGCGTTATTAAGAAGGATTTCTTTCTGCTTACCGGTAAGTCCGAATTCCTTTTCCATATATCTGAATTCATCTGCTAAGGTAGTTCCTTCTATTGCCATATCATCAGTATTAAGCGTTACCTTGATTCCACTATTAAGATAATCAATAAATGGATAATCCTTCATATTTTCAACTGCATGAGTCTGTCTGTTACTTGTAGGACACATTTCAAGATATATGCCCTTACTCCTTACAAGCTCCATAACCTCTTTGCTTTCATTAATTCTTACTCCATGCCCTATCCTTGAAGCTCCGTATTCTATTGCACAGCTTACACTTTCCGCGCCATCAGCCTCTCCTGCATGAATAGTAAATGGTATGCCATACTCCCTTGCTCTTACAAAAAGCTTTTCATAAAGTGATGTTGGATAAAGTGCTTCTGCGCCCGCAAGATCTACACCTGTTACACCACCGTCAGTTACAAGGTACTTTTTTGCAAGCTCCAAAGTTTCATAGTTAGCTGCTTCATTACCCTCTCCACGCATACAGCATAATATAATATTAGCCTTAAGCTTAGTACGTCTTAGTCCCTCCAGCGCAGCCTTAACCACATCTTCCTGAGACAGTCCCTTCTCAGTATGATATTGTGGGGCAAATCTTATTTCTGCATATATGACACCCTGACTTCTTATATTTTCTGATACAAGATATACTGCTTCACTTATTCCTTCTCTTGTCATCATAAGCGAATCAGGAAGAGCAAAACATCCAAGAAAGTTGTTAAGACTTGTGCAGTCCTGTGGAACTGTAAGAAGCTTTCCAAGTTCTTCATCGTCCTCTGCTGGCAGCGTAATATTCTGAAGTCTGGCTAATCTCTTAGCTATATCAGTAGTTATAGCTCCATCCAGATGCAGATGAAGGTCTATATATTTGTCTGTATAGAATTCATTGTCTTTTTTATTACTTAAAGACTTTACTGATTTATCTGCTACTATGTCAGACTTTATATCAGATTCTGTATTATATTTTAAGTCCATATCATTCTTTTCTCCCCTCTTTCCTTTTTTCATAAGGTACTTTATTATCCTACTCATTCCTGAGCGCCGTCACCGGATCACTCTTAGATGCTTTCTTTGAAGGTATAAGTCCTCCTATAAATGTAAGGAATATACTAAGAAGTATGAGTACTATTGCAGGTATAACCGGCAGCCTTGCATTGATATTATTGACCTCTGCAAGTGCATGTATAATAGCATTTACTGGAATAAGCATAATAAGTGTTATTCCAATTCCCATAAGTCCGGCACATAAGCCTATTATACAGGTTTCAGCATTAAATACTGCCGATACATTCTTCTTTGAAGCTCCTATTGCCCTTAATATACCTATCTCCTTACGTCTTTCAAGTACACTTATGTACGTGATAACACCTATCATAATAGAAGATACTATAAGTGATATTGCCACAAATGCTATAAGTACATAGCTTATTACATTAACTATTGTAGTAACTGAAGACATAAGTGTTCCCACAACGTCTGTATAGCTTATGACCTGTTCATCTCTTCCCTGCTTTCTCATATCGTTATTATAGTTATCAAGTATCGTCACTATTCTATCCTTGCTTTCAAAATCCTTAGGATATATATCTATTTCACTTGGCACTAAGAGATCTGCATAACCCAGCTTTTTCATATTGCCATCATAAGAGGCTGTGTCTGTATCTGACATAAGCGACATCATAAGGTCTGTAAGCTCATCCTCATTCATATTCATTTTAATTGCATCCGCAAAGCTGTCAGCATCTATTCCAAATGCGTTGCTCACATCATAAGCTCCCATTCCCATACCAGCAGTACTGAAGGCATCCATCATATTCTTTCCCATAAGCTCAAAGGCATTAGTCATCGCCTCTGTCATGCTCTCCATCATCTGCTGCATGACTGCTTCCATAGCCTGCTGCATATTATCTGTAATGCTTTTCATCATATTATTCATGGAATTCTTTATGCTGTCAGTCAACTGTTTCTCAATATTCTCCATCACATTATCAAGAACTTTGTCTAACATATTACTGATATCAGAATAATCAGAATAGCCATTGCTCTTTGCATATTCCTTATAGCCCTCGACAATATCCTTCTGGATTATATTCCATAGCTGTTCCTCAGATATATCCCAGGTTACTGCACCACTTAGCAATGTATTAGCAGAGTCTGTTATCTGCTTTCCAGCTTCCTCTGTAAGAAGGAATTTAAACACATTGTCTGCTGTATTATCTGTAATTCCGTTCTTTTTAAGATATTCAAGATACGACTGCTGAAGCTTATTCACCTCCTGCATTACTTTATCCTGCGAAACATTTACCTTAACAGACGTTGTAATAAGCTGCTTTATATCTGTTCTTAACTGCTCTGATACCTTATCTGATGACATATATGCCTTAAAGCCTGCAAGCATTCCAGAAAGCTCTGATTTAACCTGTTCATTAATGCTGTCCTCTATAAGCTTCTTAATAGCATCTGCATCTATGCCTGATATGTCAAAGCTGCTGTCTTTGATAATAGAAGAAATATCACCTAAGCTGTCAGTATTAAACTTATCTGCATCAAAGCTCAGCTCATCCATAATAGCTGACATATCCATACCTGCAAGTACATCCTCCATATTAAATAAAGACTCCATATCAGTCATATCCATATTATAAATACTATCATCAACCTTAAATGCATTACTAAGGGCATCGGCGTCTATCTGAAAAAGCGATTCCATATTGAACCTGCTTTTACTTTCACTTTCTACTCCAAACTCTTCACCTGTGAATATATTCGTAGTCTTATTATCCTGCTGTGCTTTAACTATATTACTAGAGGCAGCATAGCTTATAAGCTGCTTTGTAAGTGCCTGCGTATATGCTACTCCGGGTGTCAGCATAGCAGCCGTTGTTCCTTCTACCTGCTGTACTATACCTACAAGCTTTAAATCCCAGCCATTATTCACAAGCTCGTTCATATATGATGTATTGCTTGTTTTGTCTTTCCATATATTATATTCTGATGATCTACGATCATATGATGTATTTTGGTGATAAAAAACTGGTCGAAAAATACATGCCGACAGTAGAACGTATCCTGCTGTTTTTTGAAGATTATCTTTCAGAAAAAGGATACCTTGAGAGAATTCAGGAAGAAATTAAGAATGTGAAGCTAGAGTTATTAGAATGTAAACACTGTGTTGATGCAATAGCAGCACAGTGTTTTTTGTTATAGAAGAATTAGATTTCATAAATAAGATTTGGCGTTTTTTGACTGAATTTGATGAACGATTTTTCTTGCCTTAAATATAAAAAGTGTATACAATATGAATATCTAAGAGAATTCTTATATTTTTCAATGGTGATTCTGCCAGATAGTCCATTTTATCCTTAAAATGAAAAAAGAATATTGAAGTCAGTGAATGAGAATTGTATAATAAGATATAGAACAAAATGGCGTAGATATTCT
>CAKRKK010000093.1 GCA_934358235.1 uncultured Lachnospira sp. | reverse complement strand
GCCTAATCTTTTAATTCCTCTCTCTGCTAATGCAAGCCGTGGTGACCAGATTCTTAATGCCAAATCCTTCAAGGAGCACGGCTATTCAAGTGTTGTATTTGAAGAAGACCTCACTCCTGAGTCCTTATTAAATGCTGTTAATGACCTATATGCTAACAGGCATTACTATATTAATAACATGGCTCAAAGCAAGGAAAGCAATGCTATCCCTATTATTATGGAGCTTATTGAGAATACCGCATCTAAATAATATATATATGATGTCGGGGCCAAAAGCCCCCGACTTTGATACCTACGGATTGTTCCGTGCTATGCACTCCCACAATCCACCCAATATTCGCATATCGTGGGATTTTCATCCCACTTTTATGCTCATATCGGGGCGGGTCCCAAGGTCTTTCACCCACCTACGAGCAAGCTCAGGTGGGTTTAGACCTTTTGACCATGGTATCATATATAAAGCGCCTGCCATACTGTATATAACTAATTTTTTTGTTGATTTCCATAAGATTTGACCATTGTTATAGCGTAAAATATTAATTAAAGCAGGCGCTGATTTTTCTTTTTCTACTCAACAAAGTACTCATCCGGATTTACCGGTTCTCCATACTGTGTCAGCTTGAAATATACCCCCGGACCTTCTTCTATATAATATGCACTTGGGCTTGCCACCGTACCAATAAGCTGACCGGCTGTCACCTTATCTCCCTTTTTCAGGTTAACATTTTCAATAAGTCCCGTTGTTGTTTCATATCCATTTCCTATTGAAACCGTAACTGTCGTACCTGTTTCTGACAATTCCCCTACATCTGTAACTATTCCTGATGCGGCTGCTGCCACATTAGAGCCAATCTCACAGCTTATTATAATAGCCGGACTGCACTTATATACCCCAAGGCTTTTATGAAGCACCGTTTCATCCATGCTGTAGTCCAGAGTTATATTGCCCAATACAGGCCAGGCAAGCTTGTTACTCTCATCAAATGAAAAACTTCTCA
Source organism: uncultured Lachnospira sp. (assembly GCA_934358235.1). GTDB lineage: Bacteria > Bacillota > Clostridia > Lachnospirales > Lachnospiraceae > Lachnospira. The sequence goes on along the minus strand of CAKRKK010000093.1, from coordinate 7,926 downwards.
TAGCTTCCGCCATCACCTCTTCTGATGACAAGGTTGGTGGTACTGTCGGCTCCTCCACTACTGTTTTCTCTTCATTTTTCACAGTTTCTTCAGAAGCAGCTATACTGCTGGCTTCCTGCTTTCCAAGCTCTCCCTTAGCTCCTGCATTAGCTTCCTTAAGCTCCTTACTGCCAAGCTCATCTATCTTTTCTGTAACATCCTCCGTCTTTATTGCTACATTCTCCTCTGTTTCGTTGAGGTTCACTATGTTGTTATTGCCTCTGCCTGCATTAATGCTCCTTATAACTGATACTGCACCTACAATAAGTGCCGCTATTACACCTAACGAAATAACTACTGACACTATCCTGACTGTGTTCTTTCTCCCTTTATCCATAATAACCTCCATTCCGTACACATTTATGCACAATATTTATAACAAGCCGGTCTTTACGTGAAGCTATATAGTCTGCCATTCCCATGGCCATACTTTATACACGTATTGCTTGTGATAATAATAGGTTTTCCACATATACTGCCACTTATTCATAAATAACGTGGAAAAAATGAAAGTATTAAAATTAAAGCTGCCGCAATAAGAATATACCTACTATACAGTCTGCATATGAATACCTGAAATTATTCATCATTTCATATACAATACTTACTCTATAGTACATATAATTCTTAAAGCAGCAGCTTTAATTATTTTAATTATATGATGCCGGAAGCAATTACATTTTGCTTGGAACACTATATTTATTTTTTATTTATTATCTAAAAAACGCATCTTAGCCTCTGCACTCGCTCTCTTTTCCATGCTTTCAACAGCAGCGTTAGGCTTTCCATACATAGAACCAAGAGAATTGGCCATATTATTCTTACATCTTTCACAGAATCTACCTGTCCTTATGGTCGCACCACATCTTTCACAGGTAATTCCTATTGGTGAATCCTCTGATATCATAAGACGTTCTTCTCTTATCCACTGCTCTATCTGTCTTGAGCTTATATCACACTCCTCTGACACTTCGTTAATAGTTGCTGTGCTATGCTCTTCTATATACTCCTTAACCTCCTGGAACTTGTCCTCCATCTTTTCAATACAGTTAGGACAAAGATTCCTATAAGGTCCCCCAATAAAGTTATATAACTTTCCGCACATTTTACAATTTCTTACTTCCATAATCTTCTCCTTTTCTATACACTTCAAACAGCAATACTGTTCTAAAAGCCTTTACCTATACATAACGTTACCGCATACACACTCTTAACACCATAATCCTTAAAACACCTTGCACACGCATCAATAGTTGCTCCAGTCGTATATATATCATCAACAATTAGTACTTTATTATATATTATACCATTATCATATATTTGAAAAGCATTTTGAAGGTTTTTAACACGCTCCGAATTGTTAAGCTCCTTCATCGGTAATGTTTTTCTTACCCGTCTTATATACTGTTCGTCTACTGCTATCCCAATCAGTCTGGAAAGCTCGCGTGCTATAAGCGCTGCCTGATTATATCCCCTCTGCTTAAGCTTTGAGGCATGAATTGGCACAGGCATTATTATATCAGGGTTCCAGTTCCTTATAACCTGTCCACATTTTCTTGCAAGCTCTTCTGCATATACACCTGCATATTCCTGCTTGTTGTGATACTTAAACCTGTATATTGACTGCTTGATATCATCTGAATACTCATAAAGGCTTACCGCCTGATTGTATACATGCTTTATTTTCTGACAATCCGTACAATACTCTCTGTCATCATCAAGCTTCTTTCCACACTTCAGACAGGCAGGTTCATCTACATAGGTTATGCGTTCACGACACCATGGACATATATTAAGCCTGATACCATTCTTTATGACTCTTGGCTTGCCACATATCGGGCAGGCAGGAGGAAATACAGCGTTTTCTACAGCTCTTAACACTTCTTCGGATATCTTTTCCAACTTTTTATAATGTATCATCCATCCCCCTTATGATATTATTGCATCTGCCCCATTGTATAGCTTTTACACACTCTCATATACCATTGGAAATATCTCTTATCCGTTCATCTAAGGAGGTGTATCTTTTAGCATCTGATTCATTGTTTATCATCTGTGCAAATACTTCTTCCTCGCCTATTATACATACGCATTTACGTGCCCTCGTTATTGCTGTATATAAAATATTCCTGTTCATAAGCATACGTGGTCCTGTATACATCGGTATTATAACCGCCGGATATTCACTTCCCTGTGCTTTGTGGACTGTTATGGCATACGCAAGCTCTAGCTCATCAAGATTCTCATAGCTATATTCTACATATCTTCCATCCTCGAATCTTACGGTCATGCTTTTATTGAACGGAACTATCTCCTTGACCACGCCTGTATCACCATTAAATACACCGCTTCCCTGCTCAACAACTATTCCATAATTGTTCTTCTTCTCCCATTCAAGCTGATAATCATTCTTTATCTGCATCACCTTATCGCCTTCTCTGAATAAGGTGTCACCATGCTTTTTTTCCATCTTTGAGGCATTAGATGGGTTAAGATAATCCTGAAGCACCATATTAAGTCTTTCCACTCCTACCGAAGACCTTCTTGAGGGGGTAAGCACCTGTATCTCACTTACATCTGCATTAACATATCCAGGAAGCTTATCCTTAATGACTGTCTTTAACGCGGCTATGATTGCCTCAGGCCCATTGCGATGTATAAACAGAAAGTCTCTGCTATACTTGTTTAGTGTAACCTTTTCACCTTTATTAATCCTGTGGGCATTAGTTATTATCTCACTTTCTGCCGCCTGTCTGAATATTTTTTCAAGCTTAACAACATTAAAGCACTCCGATGCTATGATATCCTTCAGCACGTTACCCGGTCCTACACTTGGGAGCTGGTCAACATCTCCTACAAGAATAAGTCTGGTTCCTACTGGAACTGCCTTAAGCAGGGCATTCATTATATTAATATCCACCATCGACATTTCATCAACTATAATAACATCTGTTTCCAGCGGATTTTCCTGATCTCTGTTAAAGTGCAGCCCTATGCCTGATGCAGCACTACGTTTTTCATTCTCAAGCTCTGCAAGCCCTCCACCTGCTATCTCAAGAAGCCTGTGTATCGTCTGTGCTTCAACCCCACACGTTTCTGTCATACGCTTTGCAGCTCTTCCTGTCGGAGCCGCAAGTCTTATATCAAGTCCTTCCATTTCAAAATACTTGATAATAGCGTTAATCGTTGTCGTTTTACCAGTACCCGGGCCGCCAGTTATTACCATAAGTCCATTAAGCGCAGCATCTACTATCGCTTTCTTCTGTATATCATCCAGCTCTATTTTTTCCGCTTTCTCTATATCTGCTATTCGCTCATACACATTTTCAACATTCTCATCACACTGTATATTCAGCTCCAGCAGATTCTTTGCTACGTTCTGTTCCATACGGTAATACATTGTAGAATATACATTCCAGTCTGTATCCGACTGTTCCTGCCCATTATCTAACAGCGCATCTGCAGAAGGTTTTTTAATAACAAGCTTTTTATCTATTGCAAGGTCACTTATATAGTGCTCGAAATCAGATATATTAACGTCCAGAATCAGTTCTGACTGCCTCTTTAATTCATCATAGGGAAGATATGTATGCCCCTGCAGGGCTGCATGATTTAAGCAGTACAACATTCCACTCTTTATCCTGAAATCCGAATCTCCCTTGATTCCTACCTTTGTAGCTATCGCATCCGCTTTCTTAAAGCCAATTCCATCTATGTCATCAGCCAGCTTATAAGGATTGTCTTTAATAATTGTATATATGCTATTACCATACTTACGGAATATTTTATTGGCAAGATTCATCTGGATGCCATAATCCTGCAGATACATAACAGCTTTTCTTGTATCGCGCTTTCCCGCATATTGCTGTGCTATATCCATTGCCTTGTTATAGCTTATTCCTTTAATCTCTGCCAGACGTTCTGGTTCTTTATCAAGTATATCAAATGTCTGCTCGCCGAACTCTTTAACTATACGTTCTGCCATCTTAGCACCAATCCCCTTGATTGCACCAGAGCTTAGATAACGCTTTACAGATTCAGCATCTGTTGGCGTTTTGAACTCATAAGAAGTCACCTTAAACTGCATTGTGTAATAGGATGGCCTTTTTACGAACTCACCCTCAGCAGCTATAAATTCACCTGTGTCAACACTACTTAACGTGCCAACACAGGTAATATCTTCACCTTTGTATTCTATTTCGAAAACTGTATAGCCATTATCTTCATTCCTGAAAATAATGTTCTCTATAAAACCCTCTACATATTTAACAGACTCATAATCCAATCTGCTGTTCCTCTCTTTATATAAACTATGATGTGAGTGTCAAAAAGCTTGTCACCTACTGTTATCTATGCTTATGCCTCATCAACTGAATAATTGCGCTTCATCTGCTGATAAAGTGTCTGGGCTATCCCAAGACCACTGCCACTATTCGTTTCTGTAAATAATTCCGCATAGTTCTTAATCATCTCATCACCAAAATAACTTCCAAGTGTGCTCATAGCTGAATCAGACTCTCCGCCTATAGAAGCCATGCTGTTAAATAGTGATGTACTGCTATTATCATCATCATCTGCATCTATCTTAGCCATCTTTTCCATAGACTTAAGCATCTGCTCAACAAAATAGCTTTCAAAGTCCTTACAAACACTCATCAGCTCATCATCTGATGCTTTAGAAAAATCTGTATTAGTTATCTTATCACTAAGCTGTGATGAAGTCTTATCGTATGTATCTGCATAACTTGTATTAACACCTGTCATATAATCCATACTAATCCTCATTTCTACGCACGCCGCCACATAGCGTTACCATATAGCGTTACCAGATATAATGTCTGCTATGAAACGCCGTAACTATCATACTTATCTATCTTAGTTATCTTAGTTGTCTTAATTGTCTTAATTATCTCTTAAGTGCATTAGCCTGTTCCAGCATTGTATCTGATGTGGTTATAGCCTTAGAGCACAACTCATATGCCCTCTGTGCTGTAATCAGATTGACCATCTCTGTTGCAACCTGTACATTAGATGCTTCAAGATAATTCTGTCTTAGCTCACTCTTCTTACCAACATCATCTGTTTCTTCATTCAAAGGAATACCAGATGCATCTGTTTCAGCCAGATAATTGTTACCTAGCTTCTCAAGTCCTGCTGGATTAGTGAACTGGAAAAGACCTATCTTTATGCCTATATTCTCAAGATTGCCATCCTCGCCTGGATATTGGATATTTCCTTCCTTATCAACCTTTACCTTTGCTGAGTTATAATCCTGTGAAAGTACAATAGGCTGTCCATCTGTGCTTAACACCGGAAAACCATCTGCACTACACAGCATCATTCCCTCAGTTGCTGTTGAAAAATAGAAATTACCATTACGTGTATACACAGTATCTCCATTTTCATTCTGTAATGCAAAGAAGCCATCACCATTTATAGCAAAATCTGTTGAGCTTTCGCTTGCATTAAAAGCACCCTGTGTATAATGTGAGGTTACTGATGCAATTCTTGTTCCAAGACCAACCTGTGCTGCTACTGGCTTATACTCACCATTGGCAGATGTTGTCTTAGCCTGGAGATTCTGATATAACAATGATTTAAACTCTGTTGACTCTGACTTGTAACCAACTGTATTAACATTAGCAAGATTGTTCGATATTGTATCTACACTTGTCTGCTGTGCCATCATTCCAGATGCCGCAGTCCACATTGACCTCATCATAGTGTTCTTCCTCCCGGTTCATCTATATATTCTACTACTATAATTCTGAAATGCTTACCATCTTTCCAAGCATTTCATCGACTGCATTAACTATCTTCTGATTACTCTCATACTCTCTGGCTATGTTAATCATATCGACCATTTCTGTAACAACATTAATATTAGATGCTTCCAGATAGCCCTGATTAACTGCTGCATCAGAATCCTTTATCGTTGCACCATCTACGGCCCTGTATAGATTCTCGCCATAAGCCTCTATGTAATTATAGTCTTCAAAGTCTACGATTCCAAATGTATCTACATACTGGCCATCTGCATATATTGCACCTGTAGAATCTACTGTAAGCTGTGATACATCCGTAGGAAGAAGTATTGGTTCTCCACCTTCACCCAATACATAATCACCATCCTTGGTAACCAGATAACCTTCCTGATTCATCTGGAACGAGCCATCCCTGGTATAAAGTGTTGATGTTTCACCTGCTTTATTAGTGAAGGATATTGAGAAAAATCCCTGTCCTGAAAGAGCGAAATCATAATTACTGTCAGTATTCTTAAGCGAACCCTGTTCCCAGCTTCTATATGTTTCGCCAATCTTAGCACCAAGACTCATCCTGCCTATATTCTGATTCATATAACCTACTGTATCATCCTTCACCTTGATTCCATAAACTGAATCAAAGCTCTGTGTAGTAACGCCTTCTTTCTTAAAGCCGGTGGTTGTTGCATTTGCCAGATTATTAGACACTACATCAAGTCTTTTCTGCTGATTCACTAATCCTGTGTAAGCAGTATATAAACCTCTTACCATACCAATCCTCTTTTCTTAGTCTTCTCTATATCCTGCAAGGAATTCTATGAACTTACCTGTTCCTATCGCTACTGCTGTCATAGGATCCTCTGCTGTCATAGTGTTAATTCCTGTCTTTGATTCTATAAGATTCTCTAATCCTGAAAGCAGACTTCCACCACCTGTAAGGACAATACCTCTGTCTGCAATATCTGATGCAAGTTCTGGTGGTGTCTTCTCTAACACACTATGAACTGCCTCAACTATCTGTGAAGTAGCTTCCTTTAAAGCTTCCTCTGTCTCTTCTGAGGTTACCTCAACTGTCTTTGGAAGACCTGTAACAAGGTTACGTCCCCTTACATTCATCTTTACAACCTCTGGTCTTGGATAAGCCGAACCAATCTTTATCTTAATATCTTCTGCTGTTCTCTCACCGATAAGAAGATTGTGCTTCTTTCTCATATATCTTACAAGTGCCTCATCGAAATCATCACCTGCAATCTTAATGGATGTACTTACAACTGTTCCTCCAAGTGAAATAACTGCGATATCTGTTGTACCACCACCGATATCAACTATCATGTTTCCACATGGTCTTGAAATATCAATGCCTGCTCCAATAGCTGCTGCAATAGGCTCTTCAATAATAGCAACCTCTCTTGCTCCTGCCTGAAGTGTTGCATCTTCAACAGCCTTCTTCTCAACCTCTGTTACACCAGAAGGAACACATACACTTATTCTAGGCTTCTTAAGCATTCTTCTGCCTATTGCTTTCTGTATAAAGTACTTAAGCATCTTCTCTGTAACTGTATAATCTGAAATAACACCCTGACGAAGTGGTCTTACTGCCACAATATTACCTGGTGTTCTACCAAGCATCAGACGTGCCTCTTCACCAATAGCCTTAATCTTGTTAGTGTCTCTGTCAAATGCGACAACTGAAGGCTCTTTTAATACAACGCCCTTTCCCTTTATATATACAAGAATACTTGCAGTACCAAGATCGATTCCAATATCAGTTGATAACATACTGTTCTCCTCCTAAATCTTCTACGTTAATTAACGCTGTTATCATCAAACTTATGTCTAATCTGCATCCTTCTAAAACATCATCCTGCTCCCGCAGGTATAAGCCAGCATGTAAACAGATGCAAACAATTATATCCCATTAATATATCAGCAATAAAAAATACTTTTCATAGCTAATCAACATTATATACATAAATAAGAAAATTTAAAAGTACTAATGAGAAAAAAAATATATTTTTTTATATTATTGTTGTTTAATTCACTTATCCTATCATATGCTAAAAGCATTATAGATAACTTTACGAGATAAAAATAGCTTCTAATATATCAGCGTCAGGCACGCTCT
>CAKRKK010000092.1 GCA_934358235.1 uncultured Lachnospira sp. | reverse complement strand
ATTCAGCAGGTAGATACACCTCAGAACCTTTACAACACACCTAACAACATCTTCGTTGCTGGATTCATCGGATCACCTCAGATGAACCTTATTGATGCAACTGTAGCTCAGGAGGGCTCACAGGTAGCTCTTAAGATGAGTGATGATGTTGTTATCAAGCTTCCAGCAGAAAAGAGCAAGAAGCTTGTTGATGGCGGTTATGTTGGAAAGACAGTAGTTGTTGGTATCCGTCCAGAAGATGTTAAGGATGATCCAGAATTCATCGCAGCTCATGCAGACAGCAAGTTCACAGCTACTATCAGAGTATACGAATTACTTGGTTCAGAAGTTAACCTTCACTATGAAATCGGTGATGTTACATGTACAGCTAAGGTTAATCCTAGAACAACAGCTCGTCCAGGAGATGAAGTTACATTTGCTATGGATGTTACAAGACTTCATGTATTTGACAAGGAAACAGAGAACGTAATTACTCACTAATTATTTGTTTTCAATTATAATCATTTTATAAAATTTAGAGGAAGTGTATAATTTCTATACATTTCCTCTTTTTTTTTTTGCCATTTTGCTTTACAATACTATAGTAAGTGTCAAATTATAGCTGAACCAATCTTAATATAGGTTAATAAGATAGAAGTAATAGTTAAATATTACAGCATTGGGTGTGGCTTTAAGTAAATCGCAGGTATAGGAATAGGAGTATGATATGATTTCAAATCAGATTTTACAGACAACTGTCGATGGATTAAAAGAAATATCACGCGTTGATTTATGTGTTATTGATGCAGAAGGCAAGGTTGTGGCAAAAACATTTGATAATGTTGCAGAGTGTACAGCCGATGCACTTGTGTTTATAGATTCACCAGCAGATAGTCAGGTCGTTAATGGATACCAGTTTTTCAAAGTGGTTGAAGATGGCAAGCTTGAATATATAATATTAGTTAAAGGAACAAGTGATGATGTATTTATGTTAGGAAAGCTTGCAGCATTCCAGATTCAGAATCTACTTGTGGCATATAAGGAAAGATTCGATAAAGATAACTTTATAAAGAATCTTCTTCTTGATAATCTCCTTCGTGTAGATATGTATACAAGAGCAGAAAAGCTTCACATAGAAACTGACGTAAAGAGAGTTGTATATATAATTGAAACAAAGCACGAGAAGGATACTAATGCATTAGAAACAGTACGAACTCTGTTTGCTGCAAGAACAAGAGATTTTATAACTGCTGTTGACGAGAAGAGTATAATTCTTGTAAGAGAAGTTAAGCCAAATGAAACCTATGACGATCTTGACAAGACCGCAGAGGTTATTATTGATATGCTTAATACAGAGGCTATGAGCTCTGCGCATATTGCATATGGTACTATTGTTAATGATATCAGGGAGGTATCAAGGTCATATAAGGAAGCCAATATGGCATTGGATGTAGGCAAGATATTTTATAGCGACAAGAATGTTGTTGCTTATAACAGACTTGGAATAGGACGTCTTATATATCAGCTTCCACTTCCACTCTGCCAGATGTTTATAAAGGAGATATTCGATGGTAAGTCACCGGATGATCTTGATGATGAAACTTTATCAACTATTAATAAGTTCTTTGATAACAGTCTTAATGTTTCAGAAACCTCAAGACAGTTATATATTCATAGAAACACACTTGTGTACAGACTTGATAAGTTGCAGAAAACAACAGGTCTTGATCTGAGGGTATTTGATGATGCAATTACATTTAAGATTGCACTTATGGTTGTTAAGTATATGAAGTATATGGAAAGTAAGGATACATATTAATATATGTGGTATATCGTATTAAGAAAAATTAGTTATATGTACAGTTTGGAGGAATATATACAATGATAATTATGGAGGATGTTACGAAGACGTATGCTTCTGGATCAGACGTTCCTGCATTGAATGGGATAAATCTGCATATTCAGGAAGGCGAATTCGTGTTCATAGTAGGTAAGAGTGGTTCCGGTAAGTCCACTCTTATTAAGCTGCTTCTTAAGGAATTAGATCCTACATCAGGAAAAATATATGTTAATAAGAAGTATCTTAATAAGCTGACAAGAAAGAAATTACCATATTTAAGAAGGGATATAGGCGTTGTATTCCAGGATTTCCGTCTGTTACCAGACAGAAATATATATGAGAATATAGCATTTGCACAGAAGGTCGTAGAAGCACCTACTAAGAAGATTAAAAGCAATGTATTAAAGATGTTGTCTATGGTTAATCTTCTTGATAAGTACAAGTCATTTCCTAATGAATTATCAGGTGGTGAGCAGCAGAGGGTTGCCATAGCAAGAGCGCTTATTAACAAGCCAAAGATATTGCTGTGTGATGAGCCGACAGGTAATCTTGATCCAACTAATTCTAATGAGATTATGAAGATTCTTGACGCTGTTAACAGGCAGGGAACTACTGTGCTTGTAGTAACTCATAATATGGAGATTGTCCAGCAGATGAAGAAGAGAACAATTACTATGAGCCAGGGAAAGATTATAAGTGATATGGAAAAGGGTGGTTATTTCTATGAAGATTAGATCGTTATTTTATCATATAAAAGACGGATTAAAGAACATCTATCGTAATAGATTGTTCTCACTCGCGTCAATAGCAACAATAGCAGCATGTATATTCCTTTTTGGATTATTCTATTCGCTGGTAACTAATTTCCAGTATATGATACACAAGGCTGAGAATGAGGTATGTGTAACTGTATTCTTTGACCAGGGACTTTCGGATGCTGATATTAAGAAATTAGGTGATACTATAAAACAGAGAAATGAAGTATCACGTATACATTATACTTCAGCAGATGAAGCATGGGAGAATTATAAGGCAGAGTATTTTAAGGATTATCCACAGCTCGCAGAGGGCTTTAAGGATGATAATCCACTTGCCAATTCATCATCCTATGAGATATATCTGAATGATGCAGCAAGTCAGGCAACGCTTGTTACATATCTTGAGAATCTTGATGGTATAAGACAGGTAAACAGATCAGAGGCGACAGCAAGCGGACTTGCAAGTGCAGCCAGACTTGTAAGCTATGTTGCTATAGCTATTATAGTTATTCTTCTTGCAGTATCAATATTCCTTATTACGAATACTATTGTTATAGGTATTACAGTCCGTAAGGAGGAAATATCGATTATGAAGTATATAGGTGCAACGGATGCGTTCGTGGATGCCCCATTCTTCGTAGAGGGTATAACTATTGGTGTTATCGGTTCTATAATACCGCTTGTAATACTTAGATTTATATATGAGAATGTTATTAATTATGTTATGAACAAGTTCTCAATACTTCAGAATATACTTGCATTTATGCCGGTAAATGATGTTTTCAGGATACTTGTTCCTGTTGGTATTCTTCTTGGTATTGGTATCGGTATATTAGGAAGCTTCTTTGCTGTAAGAAAGCATGCTAATGTATAATATGTATATATTGTGTAGGATAGTATAAGATATAGGACTGATGCGGGGTTAATCTTTGGCAGAGGTCCTTATTTTACAAATAGTTACATTTGTTTATTCTATCCTGACTGGATGGAGGAGTTGTATGAAGAAGGCATTAGTTAAAAAAATTATTACTATGATACTGCTTCTGACTTTAATTGTTCCAGCTTGTTTTATAAGATTAGACGCTGTATATGGTGACAATAAACAGAATCTGAACGATGCAAACAATAAAAAAAGCGACCTTCAGAGCGAGTACGATAAAACGCAGAAGAAGTTGGATGAACTTAAGAACCAGAGTAATGATACTGAGGCATATCTGGCACAGCTTGATTCACAGATGTCTTCAATAAACAGTTCACTGGATGAGGTTAATGGTCAGATTGAACAGATAGAAATAGAAATAACTGATACTGAAGAAAAGCTTGTTGAGGCAGAGCAGAATGTTGACGAACAATATGATGCTATGAAGCTGAGAATACAATATATGTATGAACATAATGATGAGACATATTTTGCATTACTATTAAATTCAGAAAGTATGGGAGATATGCTTAATAAGGCAGAGTATATAACCAAAATATCTGAGTATGACAGGAAGATGCTGGAAAAGTTCAACGAGACAGTAAACTTTATAACTGATGCCAGAATTAAGCTGGAACAGGATAGAGAAACTCTTGTTACAAAGCAGGGGGAACTTCAGGATAAGAAGTCTTCCTTAGAACTGCTTGAATCAACCAAAAAAGCAGAAATGGCTGCACTTAAGAAGAATGCACAGCAACAGCAGGATTATCAGAAAAAGATAGAGGCTGATATGAAGGCACAGGATGCATATATTGCCAGTATAGAAGCGCAGATAAAAGCAGAAGAGGAAGCTAGAAAAAATACTATCAGTAATAACAACAGTAACAGCAGTAATAGTAGTGGTAATAATAGCAGCGGCCAAAGCACAAAGTATGACGGTGGTGCATTCAAGTGGCCGACAGTTTCGACAAGAATCACTTCTCCTTATGGTGATATGGATGGCAGAACCTCACCTCATCAGGGCATCGATATAGGTGCGGTTAACAGAGGTGTTTCAGGAGATCCTATATATGCAGCAGCAGATGGCAAGGTGGTAATATCGCAGTTCAGCTCATCAGCAGGAAATTATATTATGATATATCATGGCAATGGATTATATACAAGATATCTGCATGCATCATCACTTCTGGTAGGAGTTGGTGAGTATGTTACTAAAGGACAGAAGATAGCACTTATGGGAACAACAGGTAATTCTGATGGAGTTCACCTTCATTTTGATGTAAGACTTAATGGAAGTGTAGTTAATCCATGGAATTATCTTAGCAAGTAATAAAGCCTGTATTAAGGGCTGTTTAACAATAAGTATACAGATAACTGTGCTTTAGTGGAGGTATATATGGAAGAACAGAATGCTGGAAATCAGCAGATATCAGATGATAAATATGTAGCGGATAATGGTAATAAACGATATTTAAGGGCTGGAATTATACGTGGTGCGTTAGTGACATTTCTTGTAATGATTGTGTTGTTTGTCAGTATTGCAAGTGTATGTATCAGAAAAGGATATATTCATATAGGAGTAAATGGGGATGTTTATATCCAGTCAGATGCTGTAACTGATGGAAGTGGAATAGGAAGTGAGGTTGAAGCAAAGCTGAATGCAATGGATTCAGTAATGGATTACTTCTACTTTGAGGATGTGGATGAGCAAAAGGCAAAGGATAGTATATACAAGGCATACCTCAGCTCATATGGCGATAAATATACTGTATATTATACTGCAGATGAGTATAAAAGACTTATGGAAAGCACTAATGGCAAGTTCTATGGAATAGGAGCAGTATGCCAGCTAAGTGATGAAGGTGGAATTATTCTTGTAGATGTGTATGAAACCGGAGCAGGATATAAGGCGGGGCTTAGAACTGGTGACAGAATAGTACAGGTAGATGGTACAGATGTTACAGATAAGGATCTTTCATCAGCAGTAGCCCTTGTTAAGGGGGAAAAAGGTACTTCTGTTACACTTAAGGTTGTAAGAGATGCACAGACAATAGAATATACTGTTATAAGAGATGAGGTCGAAATACAGACAGTAAGCTATGCTATGACAGAGGACTATGTGGGATATATTCGTATTGCACAGTTTGAGGATGTTACAGCCAGACAGTTTGAGGCAGCGGTTGAGGACCTTAAGAGCCAGGGTGTTAAGGGTATTGTAGTGGATATAAGAAATAATCCTGGAGGTCTTCTTACTAGTGTTGTAAGTATGCTTAAGTATATACTTCCGGAAGGACTTATTGTGTATACAGAGGATAAAGCTGGTAACAGGAGAGAGTACAGCGGTAATGATAATCAGGAGCTGGATATGCCTCTTGCTGTACTTGTCAATGGCAACAGCGCCAGTGCTGCTGAAATATTTGCAGGTGCAATACAGGACTATGAAAAAGGAACGATTATAGGAACACAGACATATGGAAAAGGCATTGTGCAGACGGTAAAACCATTGACAGATGGCAGTGCAATAAAGCTAACAACAGCAAAGTATTTTACACCTAAAGGTCAGGATATACATGGAAAAGGTGTAACACCAGACGAAACGGTGGAGTATGATGCAGCATCTGGAGAAGATGCACAGCTAAAGGCAGCACTTGACAATATAAGAGCTAAGATAAATTAATACAATAATGAATCAGAATAAATGTTAAATCAGAACAAATGTTCTGACTTAGATAGACAAAGTCAATTCTTTGTAGTAGAATTAGCATATAAGTGCATACTATAAAGATATTGATTTTGTCTTTTTATTTATACCGGAAGGGAGAATACATTTATGGAGTTTAAGTTACATGCACCCTATGAGCCAACAGGTGATCAGCCACAGGCGATAGCAGAGCTTGTAGATGGTTTTAACAAAGGTAATCAGTTTGAAACTTTAGTAGGCGTGACAGGCTCAGGCAAGACGTTTACGATGGCGAATATTATACAGCATGTACAGAAGCCAACGCTTATTATCAGTCATAATAAAACATTGGCAGCGCAGTTGTATTCAGAGATGAAAGAGTTTTTTCCAGAGAATGCTGTAGAGTATTTTGTCTCTTATTATGATTATTATCAGCCGGAGGCATATGTTCCGCAGAGTGATACCTATATAGCTAAGGATTCCTCAATTAATGATGAAATAGATAAGTTAAGACATTCGGCAACAGCAGCACTTTCAGAGAGAAAGGATGTTATTATAGTAGCCTCTGTTTCGTGTATTTATGGTCTGGGTGCACCTATTGACTATATGAATATGGTTATATCACTTCGTCCGGGTATGGAAAAGGACAGAGATGAGATGTTAAGAAAGCTTATCGACATACAGTATGTGCGTAATGACCAGGACTTTAAGAGGGGAACCTTCAGAGTTAGAGGAGATGTTGTTGAGATATATCCATCGGCATCAAGTGGAGATGCGGTAAGAGTGGAGTTCTTCGGTGACGAGATAGACAGGATAAGTGAGATAGATTCCCTTACAGGAGAGGTAAAGTGTAATCTTGATCATGTTGCCATTTTTCCTAATTCTCATTATGTAGTTGAGAAAGAGAAGATGGAAAAGGCAATTGTGAATATAAAGGAAGAGCTTGCAGAGAGAATTAAGTATTTTAAGAGCGAGGATAAGCTGCTAGAGGCACAAAGAATAGAAGAGAGGACCAACTTTGATATAGAAATGATGCAGGAAACTGGCTTCTGTTCAGGAATTGAGAATTATTCAAGACATCTGGCAGGTCTTCCGGCAGGATGTCCTCCATATACACTGATGGATTATTTTCCAGAGGATTTTATGATTATAGTTGATGAATCACATATAACTATTCCACAGATAAGAGGAATGTATGCAGGAGATCAGGCAAGAAAGACTACACTTGTTGATTATGGCTTCAGGCTTCCATCTGCTAAGGATAACAGACCGCTTAACTTCCAGGAGTTTGAAAGCAAGATATCACAGATGCTTTTCGTGTCAGCAACACCTAGCAGATATGAGGAAGAGCATGAGCTTATGAGGGCTGAACAGATTATAAGACCTACCGGACTTCTTGATCCGGAGATTGTTGTAAAGCCAATAGAAGGCCAGATAGATGACCTTATAAGTGAGATTAATAAAGAGGTTGAGAAGAAGAATAAGGTGCTTGTAACAACGCTTACTAAGCGGATGGCAGAGGACCTGACAGATTATCTTAAGGAGGTAGGCATAAGAGTCAAGTATCTTCATGCGGATATAGATACGCTTGAACGTCAGAAGATTATAAGAGATATGAGACTTGACGGATTTGATGTACTTGTAGGCATTAATCTTCTTAGAGAGGGACTTGATATTCCGGAGATAAGTCTTGTTGCTATTCTGGATGCTGATAAAGAGGGCTTTTTAAGAACGGAAACCTCGCTTATACAGACAATAGGACGAGCGGCAAGAAATGCAGAAGGACATGTTATTATGTATGCTGATTCTGTAACAGAGTCTATGGAGAAGGCTATATCTGAGACAGAAAGGCGTAGAAAGCTGCAACAGAAGTATAACGAAGAGCATGGCATAACACCGCAGACTATTAAGAAAGCGGTAAGAGATCTTATAAGTATATCAAAGGCTGCAGAAGCAGATAATTCAGGTGGAAGACTTGATGTGGATTATGAATCTATGAGCATAAAGGAGCTTGAAAAGGTTAAGAAGCAGATTGAGAAGAATATGAGGAAGGCGGCAGCAGAGCTTGATTTCGAGCAGGCAGCTATGCTTCGTGACAAGATGATAGAGATTAATAAGTATATTTATGAAGAAAAGAAGTCAGGCAGCTAATAATATATAAGAACAATTTATTTAATAGCCTTTGTCTGATAGTATTTGTGATAACGAAGATAGATATGCATTATGAACAATAAGATTTTGTGAAAGATAACGGAGTAGAAGTATGAAAAAAGGCGATTATAAGAATTATATAAGAATAAGAGGTGCAAGTGAGCACAATTTAAAGAATATTGATGTAGATATACCAAGAGACAGCCTGGTTGTGCTTACAGGTTTATCAGGCTCAGGTAAGTCCAGTCTGGCGTTTGATACTATATATGCAGAAGGACAAAGAAGATATATGGAATCTTTATCCTCATATGCCAGACAGTTTTTAGGACAGATGGAAAAGCCGGCAGTAGAGAGTATAGAAGGATTGTCACCAGCTATATCCATAGACCAGAAATCAACGAATAGAAACCCACGTTCAACAGTTGGAACAGTTACTGAAATATATGATTATTTCAGATTATTGTATGCCAGAATAGGTACACCACATTGTCCAAGGTGTGGCAAGGTTATCAATAAGCAGACGGTAGATCAGATGGTTGATACAATACTTGAGCTCCCGGAAAGAACAAAGATACAGATATTGGCACCTGTTGTAAGGGGAAGAAAGGGCGAACATAAGAAGCTGTTTGAACAGG
>CAKRKK010000091.1 GCA_934358235.1 uncultured Lachnospira sp. | reverse complement strand
TCGCTGCCGTATCGCGGCGACTTGATTATAATATCACCACACCCAACATATGTCAACAACTTTTTTCAACTTTTTTTGATTTTTTTCGTTTTTCTTGTTTTTTTGTTTTTAGGATTATGCCTTAAGCCGCATAAATACTGGCTTTGTTCAATTTCTAATAATCAATCTTTCTTAATCAAAATAATAAAAGAGTCATCGGTTTTAAAGTCTTATATACAAACACTAATGACTTTTACACCTTTGACTCTTTAAACATTTTAATAAATATACGTTCAAACTTTATTCTATTTTCTATTTAGAAGCTGTGTCCACCGCCACCGCCTCCTGATGAGCCGCCCGATGACCCTCCACCTGACGAACCGCCTGATGAACCTCCTGATGAGCCTCCAGAGTCAGTCTGTACCGGTGAATACGTTTTGCTTTGATATGTATAGTTAACCTTACAATTATCAAAGCTTTTATTAACAAATATCCCTTTCATAATAGCTCTGGCAGATGGCTTACGCTTTTTAAGATATAATCTGATTATCATATAATTAATAAGCAACGCCGCCACAACAGCCAGTAACGCATTACTTATGTACTTCATCGGCTGTGATATCTTTCTGCCCTTAAGCAGCGCCAGCTCCTGTTCAAACGCTTTATACGCACAGGTATAGTAATCCCTTGCCGATGCATATCTGTATACATTATCTGTTATCGTATCTGCATAAGAGCTTGTTATAGTACTATATATCTTTCCATTGCTATGTATCCATATATTACGGTTATCCATATCTATTATAAATATAGTTCCACTATCAGAACCATATTTTTGGTTATAAAGTCTCCTTACATAGCTTTCAGTCGATGTTGTATTGCTATTTATTGTTTTTAGCATAACATTGCCATACACAGTAATCTGCTTCATAACATCCAGCAGTTTTTCATAATCAGCTTCGGCTATAAGCTCTGCATCGTCCTCAATCAGAGCTTCATATCCACTATCCGGATTAACATATATATTCTTTTCCCCAGCATATACCACAACTGTATTTCCTGCCGTAATGCCAGCGATAACCAGAAGCAGTACGCCAAGCACCGCAATAAACGCTATAACTGATTTATATATTGCACTTAAATCCTTATACCTTATACAAAAATGTTTATTGTTATCAGCTTTTATGTTACGCATTATCATCACCTCCGCGATAATTATCAAATTGCGGAAGCTTTCTTGTTGCCAGCATATTATAATATCTTATTAAATCAGTAATCGTATATATAATAGCACAAAGCTCTGCAATAACAGCAGCATAGTAATACAGATCAGATACAGGATTCAGCCATAATACAATAGTTGCTATAGTCATTGCTGCAAGCGATCCAATATTACCTGATATTTTTTTACCAGTTATATCGTTATACGTTTTGTGGTTAATAAGCGTCAGTATAATCCCTATTATAAGACAGAAACCACTTACAGCCACCCCTGCTCCACGTCCGGAAGCTGTAACACCATAAAGAATCAAGGTTAATCTAAGCATATAATATCCCGGTACAACCAAGCAGCATATTAATGCAACAAGAAAAACCATACTTGCAGCCGCTCCTTTGTGTTTATTACCTCTTCCTGGCATAGATATACAGCCACGGGCTTTATTCTTTTCTTTCTGTATGCCATCAGCTATATCCTCCGCTAGTCTTTGCTTCCTTTTTTCTTTCTCAGAAGCAGTTTCATTAACATTAGCTGCTGTACCTGCATACATTCTGCCTCTATCATCAAGCCTCTGGTCCCTGATATGTATTTTCTTTAATTCAAGCACATATAAGATTATCGCTGCTAATGCAATTATTGACGCTAAGGTTAGTGTAATCTTAGGTCTTAGTGTAAATGAACTGTTAAGAAAAATAAATATAGGTATAGCAAGAATGAGCGAACCGATAAAATACCTGAACAACGATACCGGAAAATCCGCTGTAACCTTCCCCGTCTGACCATTGACCGTTGCGTAAGCCACTCTGTCTTTATTTCTATATGATAAGAACCATACTGGAAACAGGGTTCTGTCCTCCGCTGCAATCTTTGTTGCCAGCCTTCTCTCAAGATTCCCCTGATAATTGTCCATCTTAACAGAGCCTAAACGTGCCGACTTTTTTATAAATGAATATGTTTCAGCTACAGCAGTTTCTCTTGCATCCTGTCTGTATACATCCGCAGCCACATCCGCTGTATCAGCATAAAAGCCACTTAAAAACGAAGGTGTAAATGTATTCATTCCCTTTACATCATATGGCGCTATTGCTTCACTCATGTCATCATCAAAAGAAGATGAGGCATCAAAGGACAGCCCCTTATAATGACAATTAACATCGCCTGTTATATCATAGTGATCTGTATATATATAATCTCCCCGCCTGTGGCTCTTTGAGCCCTTAAGGCATACTGGTCCCTGCTGCAATACATAATATGACCAATATGGCATATATATCCCTCTAAAGCCATCTATGTATTTCTCATCCTTTAGTTCTTTTGGTGCAAACCAGGCTCTTCTTACCATTTTTTTATAAGCCTTCTTACAATCCTGCTTTGTTTTGGTAAATGGAATTATATACCCTGGTCTTTGTTCCTTTGACACTCTGCTTGTGAGAATAGTTGACGCTCCACAATAACTGCAGAAATTAGCAGCCGTATTATCTGTACTTAATATTTCTCCACCGCACTGTGGGCACCTGAATATTGTAACATCATATTCTTTACTCTCCTCTGCATCCTGCTCCTTGCTTATGTCATACGGATCATAATTCGTGCTGCAGTGGTCACATTTTAATTGTTGTGACGTTATATCGAATATCAATCTACCGCCACACCCAGGACACTGATACATAGCTCACTCCCCCTCATCACAATTCTATACAAGTGTATTCTTAGCCTTATCGGTAATCTCTCTTTGATATGCTATTTCATTCTCAATATTTCTTGCGACCTCATTAGCAGTATATGCTGCCTCTACAACTTTATTAAGGACATTTCCTATTTCATCTGCTTTTTCCTTCTGCTGGTTGGAATTCTCATATATGCTCTTCATGGAATCTACAGTCTTTCCTACTGACTGCTGTACCATACTTATTGTATCCGTTATTTCTTTGGATGACTTCGCTGACTGGGCAGCAAGATTTCTTACTTCACTTGCTACAACCGCAAAGCCTCTTCCATGCTCTCCAGCTCTTGCTGCTTCTATTGAAGCATTAAGTGACAGTATATTCGTTCTGCTTGATATTGATGAAATAACTCCTGCAAACTGTTCAATATCCTTGGATAGCTTTTCAAGCTCTCTTATCCTTGCTGCTGACTCTTCTGCTATCTCGTTAAGCTCTGCAATCATACTAAGAATTTCCTCAACGCTTGATATGCTCTCCTTAACCAGATTAAGTGATGTATCCGATGAATTAATAACGTCGAAGGCATCCTTTTCTAACTGCTCCTGTGATGCGTCTAAGCCATCAAGTATTCCAGACAGATCTGTAATTAACTTATTATCGTTCATGATTTCCTCCAAATGTACAATATATTATATTAAATCAATAGCTTCATTTACATTATGTATACCAATAAGATTGATTTTATCATTATTTTTAATACTTTTCAAGCACACATAAGGTAATATACACGTTGTAAATCCCAGCTTAACTGCTTCATTTACTCTTTGCTGTGCCTGTGTAACTGCCCTTACTTCACCTGAAAGTCCCACTTCTCCAAATATTACTGTCCGGCTGTCAACAGCCCTGTTTTTAAAGCTGCTGACCAACGCTATGATTATTCCAAGGTCAAGTGCTGGTTCTGACACCTTGATTCCACCAGCAACATTTACATAGGCATCACTTGATGACATTCTTAAACCAGCTCTTTTTTCTAAAACAGCCATAAGAAGATTCACTCTGTTATAATCTGTTCCTGCCGCAGTACGCCTTGGCATACCAAAGTTAGAATCACATACCAGAGCCTGGATTTCTACCATAAGAGGTCTTGTTCCCTCCATAAGACATACCACTACCGAGCCTGAAGCACCCTCCGGTCTTCCGTTAAGCATATATTCTGACGGATTCTCAACCTCATTTAATCCATCCTGCCGCATCTCAAAGACACCAATCTCATTAGTTGAACCGAATCTGTTCTTTACACTTCTTAATATTCTATACGAAGCATATCTGTCGCCCTCAAAGTAAAGTACTGTGTCAACCATATGTTCTAACACCCTTGGTCCTGCCACAACCCCCTCTTTGGTTACATGTCCGACTATGAATATAGATATATTAAGTCCCTTGGCAAGCTGCATAAGTATCGATGTGCTCTCCCTTACTTGTGATATGCTCCCTGGTGCTGCTGATATTTCTTCACGATACATCGTCTGTATGGAATCAATAACAACTATCTTTGGCATTTCTTCTTTCAAAATACTTTCTATTGTATCAAGTCTGGTTTCACACAGCACCTTAAGATTGTCATTACACTCTCCGATTCTTTCAGCACGCAGTTTAATCTGTCTTAAAGATTCCTCGCCTGATATGTATAATACCTTCTCACCCTTATCCGAAAGATAATAACACATCTGCAGCAATAACGTAGACTTACCTATTCCAGGATCTCCCCCCACAAGAACAAGCGAGCCCTGTACTATTCCGCCTCCAAGCACTCTGTCAAGCTCACCTATTCCTGTAAATGTTCTTTCCTTTTCCTCTGTATTAATCTCACTGAGACTTACCGGATGGCTTTGTAACGCATATCCATCTCTCCTCACTCCAGATATCCCCTTAGCCGCCTGTTTTGCCTGCACAGGCTCCTCCACCAGGGTATTCCACGCCTTACATGCCGGACACTGCCCGAACCACTTTGCCGACTCATATCCACATTCGCTGCAAAAAAAGGCTGTACTTTTGCTCTTTGCCACTTCAATCTCCTCTCTAAGCCTGACTATAATACACCTGCAATATCTGCTATTTATCAGCCTATTACAGCCACTACAATATGCTCACTAAACTATCAAAAAAGCTGCACCTGCATTGGTCAATCTATGACTTTATGCCAGGTGCAGCTCTATATAATATCTTCTTAAAATCTAAGCCTTTACAGCTTCTACGCCAACAGCCTTACCTTCCTGCAGGCTCACTGAAAGAACTATCTTTCCACCCATATTGGTAGTCATGCTTCCTTCGAATGCTCCATCTATAGTAACATTGTATGAAGCTCCTTCTTCAAGCTCTAATGTAATCTGTGCATCTTCATATCCTTCTACCTTAAAGGATAAACCTGTATCTGAGGCCTTGAAATTCATAACTGCTGTTCCAGGAACTGACTCATATACAAAAGAGCCATTACGCTCCAGCTTAGTTATTTCTTTAAATGTCTTTACCTTATAAGTATCTCCGCAATGCTCGAAATCTGATAACTTAGACTTAGTATCCAGCTTATAATTACCAAAGCTAAGAGTTCCATCCTTTTCTGAACGAATCAACTCATTAATTACTGGCATATTATTGTCCTCCTACGTTTACGATTTTATTATAGCCCTATTATACATTAAATTGTATAAAAGTGCTAGTATTTTACTAATATTGTTTGTAAAAAGCAAACAATATTATTGTTTATTAGGTTTTATCTGTTATGGCCCCTTTTCAAAACAAAATCAAGCTTATTGTCCTTTAAAGTCACTAACACCTTATTACCTGCTTTTATTTTTCCTTCCAGAATTCTTTGGGCAAGCTCATCCTCGATTTCATTCTGGATTGTTCTTCTTAAAGGACGGGCACCATATTTGGCATCATAGCCCTTGTCAACAATATATGCCTTCGCACTATCATCAAGCTCTACTGAAAGCTTCATCTGCTCCATTATCCTGTCGTTAACAGTCTTGATCATAATATCTACTATCTGTCCTATCTGCTCCTTCTTAAGCATATGGAACACTATTATATCATCTATACGGTTAATGAATTCTGGTTTAAATATACGTTTAACCTCATCCATAACCTTTCCCTTCATATCCTCGTGAACCTGTTCATCACCAGTTGTTGATGCAAAGCCTAGCGATTTAGGTGCAACTATGTTCTCAGCTCCCGCATTAGAGGTCATAATAATTACAGTATTCTTAAAGTCAACCACCCTGCCTGTCGAATCTGTTATATGACCATCATCAAGTACCTGCAAAAGGACATTAAATACATCAGGATGAGCCTTCTCAATCTCATCAAAAAGCACAACTGAATATGGATTTCTTCTTACCTTTTCGCTAAGCTGTCCCCCCTCATCATAGCCTACATATCCAGGAGGTGAGCCTATAAGCTTGGATACTGTATGCTTTTCCATATATTCTGACATATCAACTCTTATCAGCGAATTATCTGTACCAAACATAGCATCCGCCAAGGCCTTTGAAAGCTCTGTTTTACCAACACCGGTAGGTCCTAAAAACAGGAATGAGCCTATTGGTCTGTTAGGATCCTTAAGCCCTACTCTTCCTCTTCTTATAGCCTTTGCCACCGCTTTAACAGCCTCATCCTGTCCAATCACCCTGTTATGAAGTGTTTCTTCAAGCCTGATAAGCTTCTCTGACTCTGCCTCTGCTATCTTAGCAACCGGTATTCCCGTCCACATTGCAACTGTCTGGGCAATAATATCCTCATCAACAACTAAATCTGTTGTATCCATCTGAGTCTTCCACTTACTCTTAAGCTTCTCAAGCTTAGCCTTTTTTCTAGCCTGCTGTTTTTTCATATTAGAAGCCTCTTCATACTTCTTAGCTATAATTGCTTCTTCCTTTTCCTCTGAAAGCTGTTCTATCTGTGCTTCTAACTTCTTAATATCATCTGGCACCAGATAAGCATCAAGTCTTATCTTTGATGAAGCCTCATCTATAAGATCTATCGCCTTATCAGGAAGAAATCTGTCATTAATATATCTTTTAGCCAGCTTTACTGCCGTCTTAACTGCTTCATCAGTTATCCTGACATTATGATGCTCCTCATACTTTGGTCTTAAGCCCATAAGTATATCAACAGCTTCTTCCTCTGTTGGTTCTTCAACCCTTACAGGTTGGAATCTTCTTTCAAGTGCCGCATCCTTTTCTATATGCTTTCTATATTCTTCTAAGGTCGTAGCTCCTATAAGCTGCAGTTCGCCTCTGGCAAGCGATGGCTTTAATATATTTGAGGCATCAATTGCACCTTCTGCACCGCCGGCGCCAATAATCGTATGGATTTCATCCAGAAAAAGTATTACATTTCCTGCATTTCTAACCTCTGCAACCACACGTTTTATTCTTTCTTCAAATTCACCTCTGTACTTAGATCCGGCAACCATACCTGATAAATCAAGTGTAACAAGTCTCTTGTCCTTAATTGTTTCAGGCACCTCTCCTTCTACTATACGCGCCGCAAGTCCTTCTACAACCGCTGTCTTGCCTACTCCTGGTTCTCCTATAAGACAAGGATTATTCTTTGTTCTTCTTGAAAGAATCTGAATAACTCTTTGTATCTCTTTCTCTCTTCCCACAACCGGATCAAGCTTTCTTTCGCGTGCAAGCTGTGTAAGATCTCTGCTGTACTGATCAAGCATAGCAGTTGCCTTTTTATCCTTCTGTCTTATACGTCCATTCTGGAAATCCTCTCTCAGGCGTGAAACATCCTCGCCCATTCCTTCTAACAGTTCTGTATATATTTTCTTAACTGATACTCCCATTGTGTTAAGAAGCCTTGAAGCCACACTATCAGTTTCCTTAAGCATAGCAATAAGAATATGTTCTGTTCCTATACTGTCGGCTTTGAATCTTACAGCCTCACTGGCAGCATTAACAAGAATCTTCTTAACTCTTGGCGTATAAGCTGCCGGTTCCTTTACACTTACTGCACAGTCCGGAGCAATAAGCTGATATATAAGATTAAGTACTTTATTCTCAGTAATATCATTATTCAGAAGAACCTTTCCTGCCAGGCAGTCTTCAACCTGTATAAGTCCAAGCAG
This sequence comes from uncultured Lachnospira sp., assembly GCA_934358235.1. Taxonomy (GTDB): domain Bacteria; phylum Bacillota; class Clostridia; order Lachnospirales; family Lachnospiraceae; genus Lachnospira. Next base: position 1,020 of record CAKRKK010000091.1, on the reverse strand, counting down.
AAGATGTTCCGAGCCTATATAGCAATGACCATTTACTTCAGCAGCAAATGCAGCCTGCTCAAGAGCTTTTCTTGCCTGTTCTGTGAATTTATTCTGCATGTTCATTCCTCTCTTTCTTAAATTAAAGGTTACAATACTTTCATCCTTAGTACTTTATGAATTCTGTATAAACCTTAGCCTGTGAGCTGAATACATCAGCATATATCATAATACGTCATTCATTTTCTTAGCTATAAACATGTATGGTCCAAAATATGCCACCATCGCAACTATAAGCGAAATAACAACTGATATTGAATTAATTCCCGTTGCACCATACGCCACATTATATGACAGCAAGGTGAATAATCCCATAATTGCCGAGCATATAACAGGTCTTAAAAACACCTGTCTTAATGGCAGCCTGTATCCTTCCTCTTTATATAGTGTAACAAGATTCAATATAAATATTATGACCGGAAATGATGCATTACCTATTACAAGTGCATATATTCCAAGCTTAGTTGTACACAACAACACAATTACAAGTACAATGTGGACAATAAGTGATATAAATGAATGAATCATAGGTGCCTTCATTCTGTCAACAGCCTGAAGTGCAGAGCTTGTTACAGTTGAAAGTGTATAGAATACTATTGCTATTGCACCTATTTTTAACATTATTCCGCCCTGTACACTATCATACCTTGCAAACAAAAGCTTTATAATCGGTTCACCTATAACAAACAAACCTACAAAAGATGGTACCGCTACAAACATATTTGTCTTTAAAGTCTTTGTAAGCTTAGAATATACACTATTCTGATCTCCATTAGTATACGAAGCAACAATACTTGGCAGCATGGATGCTGAAAGTGCCGTTGCTATTCCCTGCGGAATACTTATAAGAAGCGTATAACTTGAACTAAAGTTACCAAGATCCTTTGTTATATTAGAAGATACATTCCTTATCATCATTATATTACTAAACATAACGTCATCTATTAATGCACTTATCTGATAAAATGTCTGGCTGAGTAT
>CAKRKK010000090.1 GCA_934358235.1 uncultured Lachnospira sp. | reverse complement strand
GGATACCAAGGTCCTTAAGGCAGAAGCAAAAGAGAATAGATGCTGCAATGGCAAAGCTTGGTGCAGATAGCGGCAGGCCAGCCACAGATGAAGAACTTGCTGGGGAGATAGGCATATCAGTTGATGAGCTGAGTGAATGGCAGGGACAGATGAAATCATCAAACCTGATATCACTTGAAGAATATACCGAGGCTGGAAGTGAGGTAAAGATGGAGAATGTCAGTAATTCCCATTTTGACCAGCCAGAAACAGTTGCGGAAAAGGAAGAAACAAGAAAAAAGCTTATAGAAGCTATAGATACGCTTACAGAGAAGGAAAGAAGCGTAATAGTGTTATATTATTATGAGGATATGACACTTAAAGAGATAAGTATGACCTTGGAGGTATCGGAATCAAGGGTATCACAGCTTCATACAAAGGCTCTTAATAAGATGAAAAAAATAATGGGTGATTATATGTTCCCGGCATAGTGTATACATATGTCAGGGCAGAAAGTGGGTTGCAGATGATTGAAGGATGTATGTCGGGGTATTTTCAGTTTTCCTCTAAGGAGGATGGTCTGTATATAACAGTTTACCCACCTAAACAGGGGTATGATGCAGCGTCGATTGATGATGTTATGTATTATATAGACAAAAAGAAGATTGATTGCGATAGTGTTAAGCTTATGGATGCCATTAAAAAAGGTGCCAGTAATGAGGTAACACTTAAGGTTTCAGATGAAACACAATTAGCATATGGCGAATTTGGTGATTACAGATTAAGCCATGATTATATGAGGGTGGAGGCTTGTTTTTATCCACCGTTTATGGAAGGTTCTAAGTTAGACAAAAACGAAATAGTGCAGGATTTAAGTCATATGGGAATAAAGTATGGAATTGATGAGAGTGCTATTGATACATTTATAAAGGAAAGATGCTATGGCAGGACATATATTGTTGCCAATGGTAAACAGCCAGTCAATGGTAAGGATGGTTATATAGAGTATAAGTTTAACCAGGATTTAAAGCCAAGACCTAAGATGAATGATGATGGTACAGTTGATTTCCATTCCTTAGAGAATGTGAATCACGTTAAGGCAGGAGATGTTGTTGCTGTACTTCATCCAGAAGAAGTAGGAGAGGCTGGTATAGATGTGTTTGGCAAGAATGTTAATGCTGATAAAGTCAAACATGTTATATTCAGATTCGGACGTGACCTTGTTATATCAGAGGATGGCAGACAGCTTGTGAGTAAGGTTAATGGACATGTTATTCTTGAAAATGATAAGGTGTTTGTGTCCAATGTGTTAGAGCTTGTTGATGTAGATAATTCCACAGGCGACATAAATTATGATGGCGATGTCATGGTTAAAGGCAACATACTTGCAGGCTTTAGTGTTAAGGCAAAGGGTGATGTTGTTGTACAGGGAGTTGTTGAGGGTGCAACTGTAATAGCAGGAGGCAATATTACCTTTAACAGAGGAGTACAGGGCATGAATAAGGCCATTATAAAGGCAGGAGGCAATATCGTTTCAAAGTTTATTGAAGGAGCGAGCTCTGTTGAGGCTGGAGGTAATATAGAGGCTGATTCGATATTACATTCGAAGGTTGTTGCGAAGGGCTCTGTAAATGCGAATGGTAAAAAAGGTCTTATAATAGGCGGGGAAGTTAAAGCAACCTCTCTTATCCAGGCTAAGACTATTGGTAATGAAATGGGAACTTCAACGATAGTTGGTGTCGGAGTTAATCCAACGATGAAAAAGCGTATGGATGAATTAAAAAAGGATTTAAGCATAAAAGGAAACAATAAAATACAGTTAACACAGCTTATGACGGCATTAAGAAAGAAGCAGGATTTAGAAGGAACACTTGATAAGGAAAAACAGGAAATGTTATCTAAAACCATGAGAAATCTTCTTGTTATAGATCAGGAGCTTAATGCTGAGAAAAAGGAATATGAAGAGCTTAAAACGAGTATAAGCGAAGAAAAGAATGCCTGTATAAAGGTATCAAACACAGCATATGTAGGAACCAAGCTTATGTTTGGCGATGTCTGTATGTTCCTGAAGGACAAGTACGACTACTGCCAGTTTAGAAAAGAAGGCGGAGATATTAGAAGTTTGCCATTATAAGCGGAATTGGAGAGCATTATGATAGTTAGGCCAACAGAATTCGGTATGATACAACAGCAGAATACGGTAGCACAGATAAGGCATGGTGAGGATGCTAAACCTATGGCTGAGCAGCAGACTATGGTGGCACAGTCACAGAAGGAAGCGGATATCAGGTCTGAACAGGTTAATCATAAGGATAATGCTGATAACAGGCAGAGAAAGTTTGATGCTAAGGATAAGAGCGATAATGAATATCACTCAGAACATAATAAGAATAAAAAGCAGGCATCAGATGGAAAAGTAACTATAAAAGGAAAAGAATATCCATATGCTGACTTTGATGTAAAGATATGAGTGCATATGAAGCTACAGATGTATGGCAGATGAGGAAATATAATGGGAACAGTAGAAATTGTACTTTTAATAATAGGAATAATATGTGTTATTGGTGGCATTATACTTGGCATAACCAGTGATAATAGTGAAGCTGATACAACTGCTGCTGTTTCAGATTATGATGCCGCAAGTCAGGTAAGCCAGGTATCACAGACAATAGACAGCATAATAGAAAAAAAGATGCAGGATATAGAGGATAAAACAGAGGCAAGGCTTGATAAAATCTCCAACACCAAAATACTCGAAATGAATGAGTATGCAGATGGGGTGCTAAAGGAGATAAACCGTAATCATAACGAGGTTATGTTTATGTATGATATGCTTAATGAAAAAGATAAAGAAATCAAGACTACTGTTAAAGATGTAAATGTGGCAAGAATAAACCAGACACAGGCTTATGCAGATAAGAAGCAGCCAAGACAGAACGTAAAAGAACAGCCGCTATCAGCTATATCTGATATAGAGGATGTGATACAGGATAAGTCACTTTCTACGAATGAAAAGATAATCAAGCTTTATACAAAGGGCTGCAGGGATGTAGATATTGCGAAAAGTCTTAAAATAGGAGTTGGAGAAGTAAGACTGATTATTAATCTAGCGGCAGGTAACAATTAAGAAATAAGGACAGAATTATGAAGTTAAAGTATTATATGTGTGGATTTGGAAGTGGAATTATATTGGCAGTACTTGTACTTGTGATTGCTAATAAGATTACCGCAGGTTCAGGCACAGCCAGTAATGTTAATCAACAGGGAACAACAGAAGCGGCAGGTTCAGTTATAGCTTATACAACACAGGCAGCAGCCACTTCCCAGGCAGCTTCTGCAAATAACCATACCGATAAAGCTGATGTGCAAAGTGATGCAGCGACAGATGCAGCAACTGATAAAACAACTATAACAGATAATAATAACCAGGCTGATACGAGGACAGACAGCACTACAGTAAATAACAGCGAACAAAAGGAACAGGTTACTGTACATATAAACGCTGTAACCGTAGCGTCTGATATTGCTGATATGCTTGAAGAAAACGGTATAATAGACAGCGCACAGGGGTTCATACAGTATATGTATAACCATGGCTATTCAAGAGTTATACAGGAAGGTGATTTCACACTTTCTAAAGGTGACAGCTATGAAAATGTAGCAAGAATAATAACCAGACAATAATATTAGATAATAATATTCGTAATAATATTAATAAAAAATGCTTGCAAATAATTAATACTATTGATATAATACAAAACGTGTGAAAAAACATGCAGGTGGATTGTGTGACTGGTGCCAGATTACGCGCTGGTTGTCATGCAAGTAGGAAACCCGCAAAAGATTATTTAACCAATGGAGGTATTAAAATGAGCGTAATTTCAATGAAGCAGTTACTTGAAGCAGGTGTTCACTTCGGACATCAGACAAGAAGATGGAACCCTAAGATGGCTGAGTACATCTACACAGAAAGAAATGGTATCCATATCATCGATTTACAGAAGTCAGTTGGAAAGGTTGATGAAGCTTATAAGGCAGTTTCAGATATCGCTGCTGATGGTGGTACAATTCTTTTCGTAGGTACTAAGAAGCAGGCTCAGGATGCAATCGCTAACGAAGCTACAAGATGTGGAATGTATTTCGTTAACGAAAGATGGTTAGGTGGTATGCTCACTAACTTCAAGACAATCCAGTCAAGAATTGCAAGACTTAAAGAAATCGAAACAATGCAGGAAGATGGTACATTTGATGTTCTTCCAAAGAAGGAAGTTATCAACTTAAAGAAGGAATTAGAGAAGCTTCAGAAGAACCTTGGCGGTATCAAGGAAATGAAGAGAATTCCAGATGCTATCTTTATCGTTGATCCTAAGAAGGAAAGAATCTGTGTTCAGGAGGCTCATGCACTCGGAATCACATTAATCGGTATCGCTGATACTAACTGCGATCCAGATGAATTAGATTATGTTATCCCTGGTAATGATGATGCTATCAGAGCTGTTAACTTAATCGTATCAAAGATGGCTGACGCTGTTATCGAAGCTAATCAGGGTGAAGAAGTAGTAGCCGCTGATGCAGAAGAAACAGCTGAGGAAGCTTAATATTTAAGGTTTGACTTAAGTTTATGTATGCTTCAGCCTGTGTTTTCAGGTTGAGGCATTTTTTAAAATTATTTTAATTGGAGGAAATAAAAATGGCAGCAATTACAGCAGCAATGGTTAAAGAACTTAGAGAGTCTACTGGCGCAGGTATGATGGAATGCAAGAAGGCTCTTACAGAGACAGACGGAGATATGGAAGCAGCCGTTGATGTCCTTAGAAAGAGCGGTGCAGCTAAGGTTGAGAAGAAGGCTGGAAGAATCGCAGCAGAAGGTATCACAAGAGTAGCAACAGAAGGTAACACAGCAGTAGTAGTAGAGGTTAACTCAGAAACAGATTTCGTTGCTAAGAATGCTGTATTCCAGGAATTTGTTCAGGATGTCGCTGATAAGGCTCTTAAGTCATCAGTTGAAAAGGCTGGAGATGGAGAAGACGTATGCGCTATTCTTGATATGAAGGCAGAACTTGAAGAGAAGACAATCGTAATTGGTGAAAAGCTTTCTTTAAGAAGATTTGAAAAGCTTACAGGTGACTGTGTAGCTTCATATATTCACGGCGGCGGAAGAATTGGTGTTCTTGTTGCAGCTAAGGGTGCTTCAGGTGACGCAGTTAAGGAAGCACTTACTAATATTGCAATGCAGATTGCAGCTATGAATCCACAGTATATCAGCAGAAATGATATGTCAGATGCTGAACTTGCTAAGTTAAGAGAAATAACAGAAGAGAGCGCTTTAAACGATCCTGCAACTCTTCCAAAGCCTATCTTAAACAAGTTAATTGACAAGGCTATTAACGATAAGGTATGGAGCGATGAAGATATTGCAACATATGAAGAGCATAAAAGCAATATGCAGTATTTATTCAACTTCCTTTCAAAGGAAGCTGCAGCTCAGTTAGCAGAGCTTGCATTAGCAGATAAGGCTGCTATCACAGCAGACAAGATATTCAAGGGCTTAGTAGAAGGTCGTTTATCTAAGCAGCTTAAGGAAATCTGCCTTATGGATCAGACATATGTTAAGGCTGAAGATGGCAAGCAGTCAGTTGCTAAGTATATAGCAGAGGTTGGCAAGGCAGCAGGTGCTGACTTTACAATCAGTAACTATGTACGTTTTGAAGTTGGTGAAGGTCTTGAAAAGAAGAACGAAGACTTTGCAGCAGAAGTAGCAGCTCAGCTTAAGTAATTTAATTCGTTATAATATACAGAAACTTAAGGGACAATGTCTTTACGGCGTTGTCTCTTATTTTTTTATTTTTTTCTGTTATTTATCATATTCATAAGATTTATGAGGTTTATGAAGTTAATTTATATATGCTTAGAAGATACTTTTGTTATATTTTTCAGCACAATTTTCAATTAGTATTGAAAAAATAAAACGGTACTGCTATAATTAAATATGAAATATGGTGCGTGTTAGATATATTGACAGATAAAATCAACTAAAGGATACATATAGATGAAAGTAAAGACTACTGATATCTTTTGGTATTATATTGTTGAGTTACAGCATGCGGCTATCTTGTGTACTACGCTGGATACTGATTGACGTGCTATATCAAAATGCTAATAATAAAGGAGAAAGAGTATGGAAGTTAAGAATCCTATTAAAAAAAGACTGAATAAGGGATTTTCGCTCATTACTATAGTGTGCTGTATAGGACTTATATTGTGTGATATTGCTATATTTGTGATGAGCAGCCAGTATGAGCATGCCATGACTAATTATGGATTCTCACAGGGCGATATTGGTAAGGCTATGGTTACATTCTCAGAATCAAGAAGTTCCTTAAGAGCAGTAATCAGTTATAAGAGTACAACAGAGATTAACACTGAGAAAAAAGAATATGAAACAAAAAAACAGCTTTTTGAAGGATATTTAAGTGATGTCGAAAAAAGCATGGTAACCAGACAGGGAAAAGAGTCTTATGCTAATATAGTGAGTAAGCTTAATAATTATTGGGATAAGAGTGATAGCATATTAAAGCTTGGTTCAACCTCCGATCCTGGGGCTTCAGAGAATGCACAGAAGCAGGAGTTTGAAGTACTCGGACCTATGTATGATGAATTATATGATGATATGAAAGAGCTTATGAATCTTAATGTACAGAAGGGTGATGAGCTTGAGGAAATATTATTTGTAGTAAAGTTTGTTCTTGGTATATTTGTTGTTGCAGTAATTGTTGGAAGTGTTATTACTTCTAAGAGAATAGGAGCAGATTTATCTAAGAGGATAGAAGGTCCTATTGCAGAATTGGCAGAAAGACTTAAGAAGTTTGCAGAAGGAGATCTTGATTCGCCATTCCCAGAGCAGAACAATGAAGACGAAGTTGCATTTATGAATGATGTTGCTAAAGAAATGGCAGCTAATCTTAATCTTATAATTAATGATTTAAGCAGACTTATGGCTTTAATGGCAGATGGTAACTTTGCGATTTCTACAGAAATAGAAGATAAGTACGTTGGTAAGTTCATAGAATTAAAGGATTCTATCCGTAATATGAACAGAAAGATGAATTCAACCTTAAGAAGAGTTGAGGAATCAGCAGAACAGGTAACAGCAGGTTCAGAGAATCTGGCCCAGTCAGCACAGGAGCTTGCAGAAGGAGCAACAGAGCAGGCTGGTGCAGTAGAGGAGCTTCAGGCAACTATGGCAACTATTACAGAACAGGTTGCTGATACTGTAGAGAATCTTAATGAAACAAGTAAAAAGGCGGAATTATATGCACAGTCAGCCGACTCCAGCAAGACGGATATGCACGAGCTTATGGAGGCTATGCAGCGTATAAGTGAAACCTCTAAGAAGATTGAGAATATTATATCTGATATTGAAAGCATCGCAAGCCAGACTAATCTTTTATCACTTAATGCAGCTATTGAGGCCGCAAGAGCAGGAGAAGCAGGAAAAGGCTTTGCGGTAGTAGCTGAGCAGATCCGTATGCTTGCAGATGAGTCAGCTAAGTCAGCCGTTGATACAAGAACTCTTATTGAAGGTGCCTTAAATGAGATTGAAGAAGGTAATCAGGTTGCACAGAAGGCAGCAGAATCTATGAATACAGTTGTTCAGGGTATTAATGATATTTCAGATACATCTAAGATGCTTAGTGAGAATTCTAACCAGCAGATAGCAGCCTTAAGAGAGGCTGAAAAGGGTATTGACCAGATATCTGAGGTTGTTCAGTCTAACTCAGCAGCATCAGAGGAATGTTCTGCTACGAGTGAAGAGCTTTCAGCACAGGCAGAAGCGATGAATGAAATGACTGCCCAGTTTGTGTTAAGAGATAAATAATTAAGAGCAGTAATAATACATATTAAAGGAGTGGATGACATACGTTTTCTACTCCTTTTTATTGCCCTATGATACATAATATGATATAATTCTGTCAGTTAATTATACTAGATAATATGTGGTGCAAAGGAGGATAATGATGGGTTTGTTCGGGACGAAGTCTAATTCATCAGAGGATTCGAAGGATATATTCAGCAGACTTGGAAAAGAAGAGAAGGACGCAATGATGGTTAATACATTAGATGATGCAGAGCTCTCTAAGGCTGCTGGACAGATAAGAAAGGAAAGCGGCTTAAGTGATTCATCAATAACGGATAAGGTTGAAGCACAGCTTAATAATGAGAATCAGGCTTTGGAGCCTGTTAGTGAGGAAACAGTTAAAGAGGAAGCTAAGACAGAGCTTGAACAGATGTCTGATGAAACCGCAGTTATAACTGCAGGGCTTGTTGTTAGTGGTAATCTTGATTCAATAGGTTCTATAGATATATTTGGTACTGTAGATGGAGATGTATCCTGCAAGGGAAAGCTGACTGTAAGCGGTACTATTAATGGAATGACGACAGCTAAAGAGGTATTTGCCAATAATGCACAGATTACTGGTAATATTGAGGCCTCAGGTTCGGTTAAGATAGGACAGGGAACTGTAGCAGTAGGCGATATAACAGCAACCTCAGCAGTAATTGCCGGAGCAGTCAAGGGCAATGTAGATGTCAATGGACCAGTTATAATTGACTCATCTGCGGTAATAGTAGGTGATATCAAGTCTAAGTCAGTCCAGATTAACAATGGAGCTACTATAATGGGAAGATGCTCGCAGGTATATGCAGATGTGGATGTAGATGCAATATTTGGCGGGGCTAAAGATAAGAAGGCATCAAATTAAAAGTCTATATTAATTCGAAGGAGTAAATTCAAAGGAGTATAAGGTTATGAAGGATATTAAGAGAGTAATACTTAAGCTTAGTGGCGAGGCTTTGTCAGGCGATAAAAAGTCAGGCTATGATGATGAGCTTATAATAGATATTGCAGGACAGGTAAAACAGATTATAGATAAGGGAATCAATGTAGGTGTTGTTATAGGCGGAGGAAACTATTGGAGAGGACGTTCTAATGACAATATAGACAGGACAAAGGCAGATCAGATAGGTATGCTTGCGAC
>CAKRKK010000089.1 GCA_934358235.1 uncultured Lachnospira sp. | reverse complement strand
TTAGCTCAGGCTGGACAGTCTATGCTTGCACAGGCTAACCAGGCTAACCAGGGTGTTCTTACACTCCTTCAGTAATTAATCATTGATTAAAGCTTAACGAAAGCAACAGCTTTTGTATATATTAGTCAGAGGGGCAAAAGCCCTTCTGACTGTAACAATATTAATATTATAAAAAGTCCCTTCGTTTATGTTCCATGCTCATAAATGAAGGGGCTTTTTGTTGTGCAATGTATAAGGAATATGTTATGCTATCAAGGTTATTAAGTGAATTGCAGCAGATTGAGCTGATTCATATATGTCAGGAGAGCTTGGTTTATGTTTTTTAATAGAAAGAATGATGATTTGTCAGAAAAGCTGGTTAAACTGGTTGTTCCGATAGCTATACAGCAGTTTATGTTGGCACTTGTGAGTGCCACAGATGCGGTTATGCTGGGTTTTGTGGACCAGACCTCGTTGTCTGCAGCTTCACTTGCCGGACAGATACAGTTTGTGCTTAATCTGTTTATAGCAGGGATAACAGCAGGTTCAGGAATAATGATTTCGCAGTACTGGGGAAAGAAGGACATAAAAGCTATTGAAAAGGTCATGCCGGTGGCTTTATATGCTAATCTGTTGTCAGGCGGCATATTCACTATTCTTGCGCTTCTCATACCTGAGGGACTTATAAGGATATTCACTAACGAACCGGAGCTTATTGCAAGCGGTACAATATATATAAGGGCGGTAGCCTTATCCTATGTGCTGTGTGCAGTATCACAGGTATATCTGATTCTTCTTAAGAATACAGGAAGGGCAGCACAAAGCTCTGTTATCAGCTCATCAGCAGTTGCTGTTAATATAGTCTGCAATGCTGTCCTTATATTTGGACTACTTGGCATGCCACGCCTTGGCATACGTGGAGCGGCTTATGCAACTGTAATATCGAGAGTGATAGAGCTTGTATGGGCATATATTGTAGTTAACAAAGACAGGATTGCCGCTCTGGAATGGAAAGGAATTATTCATACCGATAAAGCACTTACAAGAGATTTCTGGTATTACACAACACCTGTGCTATGTGCCTCCTTAGTGTGGGGCATTGCATTTGTATTATACTCAGTTATACTAGGACATATGGGAAGTGATGCTGTTGCAGCGAATTCCATAGCCAGTATAGTAAAGAGTATGGTGCAGTGCGTTATAAGGGGGGTTAGTGCCGGGGCAGGAATTATTATAGGTAATCTTCTAGGGGCAGGAAAGCTTGATAAAGCCAGGGAATATGGTGGAAGAATTACAAGACTGTCAATAGCCATTGGGATAATAACAGGTCTGCTTCTTATCGTTGTAGCTCCGGTTGTATCGCGTGCAGCCCCTATGTCAGATACAGCGAAGGGGTATCTTGGCTTTATGCTGATAGTCCTCGGCATTAATCTGATGGGACAGTCGGTGAATACAACTGTTCTGGATGGAATATTCTGCGCCGGTGGTGATGCAAAGTTTGATATGAAGGGAAATGTTGGTGCTATGTGGTGCTTTGCGGTTCCACTTGGCTTTATAGCAGCATTTGTATTTAATGCACCAGTCTGGCTTGTATATATCATAATAAGCATGGATGAGCTCGTAAAGCTCCCGGCAGTATATATACATTATAAGAAGTACATCTGGGTAAGAAATATTACAAGATAGTAGTAAGAAATAATATAAGATAGTATATAGTGGAATTAAAATAGCATAATAAGATAATAAGATAATAAATATACTTATAATTCCATCTGGTTGTAGATTTAAGCTTGATGTGATAAAATGATATAAGGTTTGCGTGAATTGTAAAGTAAAGGAGCAGGCCTGATAGATTTAAGATTAGTGAATCAATGTGTAGAAATGAGGATTAATATGTTTGATATAGCGGTAGAACAGATAGTTAAGGTTAAACCACCTAAGATTTCTATATTTTATAAGGTAGTTCTTATAATAGCCTGCATAGTTGCAGCGACTACTATACCACAGACTATGACCTTTGGAATAATAGTGCTTGCGCTTTTTGCAGCAGCAACATATCTGGTGTTTGTTTATTATAATGCTGAGCTTGAGTATTCTTTAGTTGAGGATACACTAACGGTAGACAGGATTATGTCTCGTTCCTCAAGAAAAAGATGCGGCGTATATACACTTTCACGTTCAAAGCTGGTAGCAAGGGCAGATTCACAGGATGCTTTAAGAATGAACCATATGGATGTTAAGACAGTTGATTATTCTGTGGGTGCAAGTAATCACGATTCGATAGTTATATATGCGTACAACGAACACAATGAGCTTGTAAGATTGTTCATATATCCGAATGAGGAGCTGCTTGAGGCGATAAAGCATACAGTAGAGAAAGCAGTATACAAGGTGGATTAGTGTAAGCCGGATTAGTACAAGCCGAATTAGTGTAAGCCGAATTAGTATAAGGCGGATTAGTATAAGAACTTTCATACAATTAGTTTACGCAATTAGTTTCTTTCTGATAAAATGATTGACTTTCAAGAATTACGCTGATATAATTCTAATATTAAATACAAGATATGTCCGGCATATGTAGGGAATACCTGTTATGACGGTATATTGATTACAGAAACATCCGGATAGTGTATTCGGATTTTTTTGTATAATCATATGATGTATCTGCGGTCAGGATAAGTGATGTAGTGAATATACACCGCTTTATGATACATCATAGCATTAGAAGCATATTACAAGAACAAGAAAGCGAGGACAAAGGAAAATGGGTACAATTATTGGCGAGGGCATTACATTTGACGATGTGTTATTAGTTCCACAGTATTCAGAAGTAACACCTAATATGATCGATTTAACAACTAATCTTACAAAGAATATTAAGCTTAATATTCCTTTGATGAGTGCAGGCATGGACACAGTTACTGAACATAGAATGGCAATCGCTATGGCAAGACAGGGTGGTATAGGTATTATCCACAAGAATATGTCTATTGAACAGCAGGCAGAAGAGGTAGATAAGGTAAAGAGATCAGAGAATGGAGTTATCACAGATCCATTTTACTTACATCCAGACAATACATTAAAAGAAGCTAACGAGCTTATGGGAAAGTTCAGAATATCAGGTGTACCTATCGTAGATGAGAACAAGAAGCTTGTTGGTATAATCACTAACAGAGATCTTAAGTTCGAGGAGAATTTCTCAAGACCTATCAAGGAATGCATGACAAGTGAGAATCTTGTAACAGCAGAGGAAGGCATCACACTTGAAGAGGCTAAGAAGATTCTAGGTAAGGCAAGAAAGGAAAAGCTTCCTATTGTTGATAAGGATTTCAAGCTGACAGGTCTTATCACCATCAAGGATATTGAGAAGTCTATCAAGTATCCTGCATCTGCACACGATTCACAGGGAAGACTTCTTGCAGGTGCTGCTGTTGGTATCACTTCTAATGTTATGGACAGAGTTGAGGCACTTATTAAAGCAAGTGTTGACTGTATTGTTATTGATTCAGCTCATGGACATTCTAAGAATATTATTACAACCTTAAAGGAAATCAAGTCTGCATATCCAGACCTTCAGGTTATTGCTGGTAACATAGCAACAGGTGAAGCAGCAAAGGCTTTATGCGAAGCTGGTGTAGATGCTGTCAAGGTTGGTATCGGACCTGGTTCTATATGTACAACTAGAGTTGTTGCCGGTATCGGTGTACCACAGGTAACAGCAGTTATGGATGCATATGCTGAGGCTAAAAAGTATGGTATTCCAGTTATCGCTGATGGTGGTATAAAGGTCTCAGGAGATATAGTTAAGGCTATCGCTGCTGGTGGTAATGTATGTATGCTTGGAAGTCTTTTAGCAGGCTGTGATGAAGCACCAGGTTCATTTGAGTTATTCCAGGGAAGAAAGTATAAGGTATACAGAGGTATGGGTTCTATCGCTGCTATGGAGAATGGTAGTAAGGACAGATATTTCCAGACAGATGCCAAGAAGCTTGTTCCAGAGGGCGTTGAAGGACGAGTTGCATACAAGGGACTTGTTGAAGATACTATATTCCAGCTTATGGGTGGTCTTCGTTCTGGTATGGGTTACTGCGGAGCACCTACAATTCCAGAGCTTCAGGAGAAGGCTAAATTTATTAAGATGTCATCTGCTGCATTAAGAGAGAGCCATCCACACGATATACACATCACAAAGGAAGCTCCTAACTACTCAGTAGAGAATGCCTAAGCATTATAATTTATAATGTTATAATTCATAATAAAGATTTCCCGGTACAGCTATATTGACTGTGCCGGGTTTTGTTTGTCTGGTAAATATTTTGATATTTTGAGAAAAATTCGTTAATTATTAATCAATTATAGAAATAAATGATTGCTAACTTGTATCTTGATGATGTATAATGAATTGAGAGTTAATGGAATCGAAATTATACAATGGACAGATGATCAGATGCAAGGAGAACAAGGATATGCGGGATAAGATGATTAACAGATATATTGCTAAGAATCACGCTGGTTCTGTTTTTACAGATAATGAGCTGAAGGTTATCAAGGATGGCAATATTGACGATATGGTAACAACCTTCCTTGATATGAACACAGAGTATTATAATAAGCAGATGCAGAGTGTACTTAAGATATTTACACAGTTTATAGGTACAGATATGGAGCTTGAACGGATTATATACCAGAAGGAGTATGAGGGAAAGTTCGTAGGCTGTCAGCTTATGGATGGGGATATAGACGTATTTTTAGGTATAGCCGGGGACGATAAGGATCTGTTATGTGTGGCTTCAGTCTTCTCACAGGAGGAGTTAAGTGAGTTTGACACAGATGCTTATGATGCTATATGTGAGCTTATTAATGTGATTAATGGAGCTTATGCAACGAAGCTTAGCTATGAGGATATAGAAGTTTCATTGCATCCACCAGTATTTTATAAGGATACGCAGATTAAAGCGGATAATGGAATGTATATAGTTACATTTGCGATGAATGGACATAGATTTAATCTGCTTATGGTAGCTGATGATAAGATAAAGCTGGAAGTATAGGATAAAGTAGCAGGCCAGCTTACGATATAGGAACGGAGGACGATTATGGCTAGAATATTGATAGTAGATGATTCTAAGACATCAAGGAAATTCTTAAGAAACATGCTTGAACAGGCTGGACATGAGATTGTTGCAGAGGCAGTTGATGGTGCAGAAGGTGTTGAGAATTTTAAGGTATACAGACCAGATATAACAACGATGGACATCACGATGCCTAAGCTTGGTGGAATAGAAGCAGTAAGAGAGATTATTGAGGATGATCCTGATGCCAAGGTTATTATGGTTACAGCAGCAGGCCAGAAGGCGAATATGATAGAAGCACTTAAGATGGGAGCTGCCGATTTCATACAGAAGCCTTTTGAGATGGATATAATTGTGAATACAATCGAGAAGGTTATGGAAGAATAAGATTATAGACGGTTATATATGAATTACAGGCTGTGGTAATCACAACGATTATATTGATTATATATAATAGATAACTAACCGGTTAGAATGGAGCAGGATGTATAATTACAAGTTACAGATACAGTATGATGGTGGAAGGTATGATGGCTGGCAGCGTATGGGAAAGGATGCCTCATCGAATACAATAGAAGCCAAGATAAAGGAAATTATAGACAGAATGACAGGTGAGGATATCACCCTTTATGTAGGCTGTAGAACAGAAAAGGGTGTTCATGCACTTGCACAGACAGCTAATTTCAAGCTTAATGACAGATACCAGGCGATTGAGATTAAGAACTATCTTAACAGATATCTTCCAAGAGATATAGCTGTGAATCGTGTTGATGAAGTGGACGAAAGATTTCACAGCCAGTTGAATGCTAAGGAAAAGACATATGTATACAAGCTGGATATAGCGAATGTTGCAGACGTTTTTACAAGAAAGTATGCATATCATACCTTTGATACTCCGGATATAGCGGCGATGAGAACGGCGGCACAGTACTATGTGGGAGAGCATAACTACAAGGCATTCACTACGGCAAGAAAGAGTAAGTCAACTATAAGGAATGTTAAGTCTGTTGATATAGAGGTAAGTGAAGATAAGTGTAATATACGGATAACGGCAGACGATTTCCTTCACAATATGGCAAGATATATGATAGGGATGCTTCTTGATGTAGGTAACGGACTTAAGAAGTCCTCTGATATAGAAGCAGCACTTGAGGGTAGAGAGGTTGTTATGTCACTTCCTGCTGAGAGCTATGGACTTTTTCTGGAAAGTGTCTTATACTAAACTAAATACAGCTTTATAAGGAAGCTGTCGCAATGGAAAGTTATATATAGGATATAAGCATTTTATACTTTATGGCTATATATGGTTTGGCTGGCGCAACAGCTTCTTTCTTTCATGTATTTTAGAATTATATCTGCGGATACTGGAGGAATATAGAAGCTGCATATATGATTGTAATGGATATGGTAAGCAGATAAAAGAAACAATATGAACCAACAGAAATGGAGAGCATATGAAAACTATAATAGAACTTATGACAGAAGAGTTTCAGAAGGCGTTTGAAGAGTGTGGATATTCTAAGGATTATGCAAGAGTGACAGTATCGAACAGACCTGACTTATGCGAATATCAGTGTAATGGTGCTATGGCAGCAGCCAAGGCATATAAGAAGGCGCCTTTTATGATTGCAGATGAGGTTGTTGCAAGGCTTTCAGATAACGGTCTTTTTTCATCAATAGAAAGTGTTAAGCCGGGCTTCATCAACGTAAGAGTAAGCACAGAATATCTTGCTGATTATATGAATAAGATGGCAGCAGATGATAAGTATGGTTATGAGAATAACGAACAGGCTAAGACAGTTATAGTAGACTTTGGCGGGGCTAATGCTGCAAAGCCTCTTCACGTAGGACATTTAAGATCAGCAGTTATAGGCGAGAGTGTTAAAAGAATTAACAAGTATGTAGGCAACAGGACAATAGGAGATGTACATCTGGGCGACTGGGGACTTCAGATGGGACTTATTATTGAAGAATTAAGAGACAGAAAGCCTGAGCTTCCATACTTTGATGAAAGCTTTACAGGTGATTATCCGCAGGAAGCCCCATTTACTATCGCAGAGCTGGAGGAGATATATCCTGCTGCAAGTGCGAAGTCTAAGACGGATGAAGCATTTGCAAAGAGGGCACACGAGGCAACTCTTAAGCTTCAGAGCGGTGATAAGGCCTGCAGAGCTATATGGAATCACATTATGAATGTTTCAAAGAAGGACCTTAAGAAGAACTATGATAATCTTAATGTATCCTTTGATTTATGGAAGGGCGAAAGTGATGCACAGCCATACATAGATGAGATGGTTGATAAGATGATTGCAGATGGTATTGCATATGAGAGCCAGGGAGCAACAGTAGTAGATATAGCAGAGGAGTCAGATACGAAGGAGCTTCCTCCTTGTATCGTAAGAAAGTCAGATGGAGCTGCATTGTATGCAACCTCTGATCTTGCAACTATTGTTGAAAGAGAAAAGCTTTATAAGCCGGATACATATATATATCTTGCAGATAAAAGACAGGAGCTGCACTTTACACAGGTATTCAGAACAGCCAAGAAGGCTGGTATTGTAAGACCTGAGGTGGATATGACCTTTGTTGGTTTTGGAACCATGAATGGAAAGGATGGCAAGCCCTTCAAGACACGTTCAGGTGGAGTTATGAGACTTGAGCATCTCATAGCAGATATAGATAACGCAGTACTTAATAAGATAAAGGAAAACAGGTCAGTATCAGATCAGGAGGCAGAGGAAACCTCTAAGATAGTAGGACTTGCTGCACTTAAGTATGGAGATCTTTCTAATCAGGCATCTAAAGATTATGTGTTTGATATAGATAGATTTGCTTCATTTGAAGGTAATACAGGTCCATATATTCTGTATACAATCGTCAGAATCAAGTCAATTCTTGCTAAGTATAAGGAGAATGGAGGAAGTCTTGATGATGTAAAGCTTCTTCCTGCTAAGGAAGAGTCAGAAAAGACACTTTCACTTTCACTCATTAAGTTCTCGGATGTAATAGAGGGCGCATATAAGGATAATGCACCACATAAAATATGTCAGTATATATATGAGGTATCGAATGCGTTTAATGGCTTCTACCATAACACAAAGATACTTGCAGAAGAGAAGGAAGAACAGAAGAAGAGCTATATAGCACTGATTACACTTACTAAGGAAATACTCGAAACCTGTACAGAGCTTCTTGGAATTAAGTGTCCAGACAGGATGTAATACACAGGATAGAATATAAAGGTTGATTAGGAGATAATTATATGAAATTATTATCATTTGCAATTCCATGCTATAACTCAGCAGAGTATATGGAAAAGTGCATAAAGTCCTGCCTGGCGGGTGGAGATGATGTTGAGGTTATTATAGTTGATGACGGCTCTGCTAAAGACAATACATTAGAAATCGCAAGGAAGTATGAACAGGAATATCCAGGTATCGTTAAGGCTGTTCATCAGGAGAATGGCGGACATGGACAGGCAGTTAACACAGGACTTGCCAATGCCACAGGAGTATTCTTCAAGGTTGTGGATAGTGATGACTGGGTAGATGTTAAAAGCTATAAGAAGATTCTGTCAAAGCTAAGAGAATTCGTGGAAAATGAAGACCTTCCAGATATGGTTATAGCCAACTATGTATATGAAAAGGTTGGAGCGAAGAGGAAAAAGGTTATTCACTATGATAACGCCCTTCCGGTAGACAGAATGTTTGGCTGGGATGATATGGGACACTTTAAGGTTGACCAGTATATTCTTATGCATTCAGTTATATACAGGACTCAGCTTATTAAGGATTGTGGATTGACACTTCCTGAGCATACCTTCTATGTTGATAATATATTTGTGTTTGAACCATTGCCGTATGTGAAGAAGATGTATTACATAAACACCAACTTTTACAGGTATTTTATAGGCAGGGATGACCAGTCGGTTAACGAAAAGGTTATGATATCACGTATAGACCAGCAGTTAAGGGTTACTAAAAGGCTTATAGATTCCTATATCGCAGAAAAGCCAGAGA
>CAKRKK010000088.1 GCA_934358235.1 uncultured Lachnospira sp. | reverse complement strand
GGTTTGATGGTGTAGCAACAGAGAAGTGCTTTCAGCTAAGAAACAGTGAAGGGGAATATAGATTGAATCTTGTAAAGCTGACAGCATTTGAGGGGAATGTTGCATTACGAAATATAGATGTTGAGATAATTGACATAGACAGTGTAGTAGAAACTAACTACAGAATATGTGACGATATAGCCAGAGAACGCGTTGTTATGGCGCTGACAGGAGAATATGTATTTACATATTCGGAGCGCACCGGCGAGCTTAAGATTGTGCGTTATGAGGCAAGCTCAAGAGAAATAGTAGTCTGCATGCCGCTTGATGCATGGCGTGAATATATGGCAGATGGAAGAGTTGCTAAAGAGGATATTATAGAGCTTGATGGACTTATTAACTGTATCAGGACATATATGTCTGATTTCTGTGTAAAGTTAACTACAAGCATAAGAACCTATGGCAAAGCTATGGAAAAGGTTAAGTTTATTGGAACTATATATACTAAATATACTGGTGAGAATATAGTTACTGGTAGAATTGTGCTTGCGGATGGTGTTAACAGCATGGGGAATATCGTTGAGGTTGTAGATGAGCTTACTATGGATTCCCTGACAAAGGTATATAATAAAAAGACTATTACAGAGTATGCTGCCAGACTTGTCAAGCAGAATACTATAAACAGAGTAAGTATAGTTATCCTTGATATAGATTATTTCAAGCAGGTTAATGACAGATACGGACATCTGTATGGGGATAAGGTGCTTACAAGAGTTGCCAGAAAGCTTAAAGAGGTTGTTGGCGAGGATGGAGTTGTAGGAAGAATCGGCGGCGATGAGTTTTTGATTGTTCTTAATGGAATCAATGATGATTATGCGTTAAGAGGTATATTGCGTGCAATAAGGACACAGGTTAAGTGGGAGTTCAAGAATGATTATGAGAATTTCCAGGTAACTACCTCAATAGGTGTAGCTTTCAGCCCGAATAATGGACACGAATATGAGGAGCTGTTTAAGAAAGCTGATTTCTGCCTTTATGTTGCTAAGGAAAAGGGAAGAGATCGTTATGTATTCTTCAGGGATGAGATGCATAGAGAGAGCTATGAGAATTCCCTCAATAAGAAGGACAAGATAGTTAATGATGGCAGAGAGATGAGGGAACTAAGATATCTTACAGATATTATGGTTCAGTATAATCAGAATAAGAAAGAAGCAGTTATGTCAATGCTTGACCATATGATTAATGTATATAAGGTTGATAATATAAGCATATACAAGGGCAGCAATCTGGAAAAGGTAATATCCTTAGGCACACAGATAGATAAAGAGGATACGTCATATGTGCGTTCAGAGGGCTTTTTAAGACTTATGGCTGACAAGACATATATAGCAGCAAGTTTTGTGAATAATAATCAGGATGTTGCTCCTGAGTTTGTTGAAGAGATGCGAAGGAGAGGTATATTTTCTACTATACAGTGTTGTATAGGAGGCAAGGACGATATGAAAGGCCTGATTACAATTAATAGAATGAAGGCTGCATCTCAGTGGGCTGAATATGAGATAGAATGCAGTATAATAACAGCAACATTGATTAACATTATACTTGAGAATTCTATCTGACATAATATATGTGGCAGGTATTGGATATTATTTGTTTTGTATCAGCCTATGTCCATAGGAAATATGATACAGTTACTTAAAGAATTGTTTAAAGTATTTTGGTAAATATAATTCTGCTGTAATTCGGGAAAGCCAGTAGTGGCAAGGCGTAGAGGCGAATATGTGAGCAATACTATATATAGTGTAGTGAGTTGACGTAAACGCCAATATGTTGTAGAATTTAACTAGTTCAAAGATAGTGATTATTGATGCACTATACAGGTGAATGGACACTTGTATAGTGCATTACATTGTCTATGGGACTTTACAGATAAGTATTGTGTTATATATTAGCGGGTGTTTAATATATAATCAGGTATATATGAATGGGAGGGTTTGATTAAAGATGAAGATAATTAAGCGTAGTGGTTCAGAAGTGACATTTGACATTACCAAGATTATGGCTGCAGTATCCAAGGCAAATCAGGAGGTTGTACATAGTGAAAGACTTTCCGATGAGCAGATTCAGACAATATCAGATAATGTAGAGAGCATATGTGAGGAGATGAACAGATCTCTTAATGTTGAGGAGATTCAGGATCTGGTTGAGAATCAGATTATGAACCTCAGGGCATTTGCAGTTGCAAGAAAGTATATCACTTATAGATATAAAAGAGCATTAGTAAGAAAGTCCAACTCAACAGACCAGCAGATATTAAGTCTTCTTGAATGCAATAACGAAGAGGTTAAGCAGGAGAATTCCAATAAGAATCCTACGGTTAATAGTGTGCAGAGAGATTATATGGCAGGTGAAGTGAGTAAGGATATTACTAAGAGATTCCTGCTTCCTGCTGATATAGTAGATGCACACGAACAGGGACTTATACATTTCCATGATGCAGATTATTTTGCACAGCATATGCATAACTGCTGCCTGGTTAATCTTGAGGATATGCTGCAGAATGGTACAGTAATAAGTGAAACTATGATAGAGAAGCCACACAGCTTTTCAACTGCCTGTAATATAGCAACTCAGGCAATAGCACAGATTGCGAGCTCACAGTATGGTGGACAGAGCATTTCACTTGCACACCTTGCTCCATTTGTCCAGATAAGCAGGGAAAAGTTCATAAAGCAGGTAGCGGAAGAATTCAAGGCGACAGGAATAGATGCAAGTGAGGAAAAGATACACGAGGTTGCAGAGCTTAGAGTAAGAGATGAAATAAAGCGTGGCGTACAGATGATACAGTATCAGGTAATCACACTTATGACAACTAATGGACAGGCACCTTTCGTTACTGTATTTATGTATATTGATGAAGTTCCTGAGGGACAGACAAGAGAAGACCTTGCACTTGTTATCGAAGAGGTATTAAAGCAGAGAATTCAGGGTGTCAAGAATGAAAAGGGAGTATGGATTACGCCAGCCTTCCCTAAGCTTATATATGTTCTGGAGGAAGATAATATAAGGGAAAACTCTAAGTATTGGAAGCTTACACAGCTTGCTGCTGAGTGTACAGCAAAGAGAATGGTACCTGATTATATTTCAGAGAAGATTATGAAGAAGCTTAAGGTTGATAAGAATGGTGATGGACATTGTTTCCCTTGTATGGGCTGCCGTTCCTTCCTTACGCCATACATTGATTCTGAAACAGGAAAGCCTAAGTATTATGGAAGATTTAACCAGGGAGTTGTAACTCTTAATCTTGTTGATGCTGCCTGCTCATCAGGTAAGGATATGGATAAGTTCTGGAAGATTCTTGACGAAAGACTTGAGCTTTGCAAGAGAGCACTTATGTGCAGACATTACAGATTAAAGGGAACACCTTCTGATGTTGCACCTATATTATGGCAGAATGGGGCACTTGCAAGATTAAAGAAGGGTGAAACCATAGATAAGCTGCTTTATGGAGGCTATTCAACAATATCTCTGGGATATGCAGGCTTGTGTGAATGTACTTATTATATGAAGGGAGTTACACATACAGCACCAGAGGGAACAGAGTTTGCCTTAAAGGTTATGACCTATTTAAGAGATACATGTAACAGATGGGCGGAGGAAACTAATATTGATTTTAGTCTGTATGGAACACCACTTGAATCAACAACTTATAAGTTTGCTAAGAATCTTCAGAAGAGATTCGGCAAGATTAAAGGGGTTACAGATAAGAACTATATAACTAACAGCTATCATGTCCACGTAACAGAGAATATAAATGCTTTTGATAAATTAAAGTTTGAAGCACAGTTCCAGGAGCTTTCGCCAGGTGGAGCCATAAGCTATGTAGAGGTTCCGGATATGAATGATAACATACCAGCCGTTCTTTCTGTTATGCAGTTTATATACGATAATATTATGTATGCTGAGCTTAATACAAAGAGTGACTACTGCCAGGAATGCGGATACACAGGACAGATTCAGATAATTACTGATGATGATGGAAAGCTTATATGGGAGTGCCCTAATTGTGGAAACCGTAATCAGGATAAGATGAACGTTGCCAGAAGAACATGTGGATATATTGGTACACAGTTCTGGAATCAGGGACGTACACAGGAGATTAAGGAAAGAGTGTTACACCTGTAAAAACTATAATTCTATCGCAAATATATTTTTAATTATATAAAAGTAGCTGTGTTGTGTAAGCAACACAGCTACTTTTTTAGATAAAATAGATTCGAGAATTATAATTCTATTGCAAATAAACATACTGAGTAATAAATAATATGTAATTCTATTACAAACAAAATGGAAAATGGCTTGAATTGATTGGTATTACTGTTTAGGTAAGTTGTTGATTGAATAAGTTATTGATTAGGAAAGTTGTTGATTAGGTAAAATGTTGATTAGGCGAGATTTGACTTAGATTGTAGTTTTGGCGAATAGGGTCAAACATCCCTAGCCAAATTTCCAGCAGGATATGACTCAGATTGCTACTTTTCGCATACAGAGTCAAATTCCCCCTCTTGTTTCTCTTATTGCACTAACATAACATAGGGGCTTGAGTGCACTGCACTCAAGCCCCGTATATTTCCTCTGTGAATAACAGAATAAGTGAATTAAACAACTATATTATCACAATATTATAAATTATAACAATATTACAATTTATAACAATATTATTGCTTATGCTGCATATTCAGAATCTCCGAAGAAATCATTGTACCATACAAGGAACATATATACGGTCCAGATTTTTCTAGAGTTATCTGCTTTGCCTGCTTTATGCTCATCAAGATACTTGACAAGCTCCTTTGTGTTAAAGTACTTATTTGCAGCCTCGCTGGTAAAGGCTTTCTTTATCATATTGTAGTATTTGTCATCTTTAAGCCAGATTCTTATAGGTACAGGGAAGCCGAGCTTCTTCTTTTCAGCAACCATATCTGGGAGATACTTATGTGCTGCCATACGCATAGCGTATTTAGTGTTGGATTTATTGACCTTGTACTTTGTAGGTAAGGTTCTAGCAACATTGAAAACTTCCTTATCAAGAAATGGGACACGAACCTCAAGGCTGTGAGCCATACTCATTTTGTCGGCTTTAAGAAGAATATCACCAATAAGCCAGAAGTTTATATCAATATACTGCATCTTAGTTACATCATCCTTATCCTTAACCTTGTCATAGAAAGGCTTTGTAAGTTCTTTGTGATTATATTTTCCAGTAGGATTCTTAAGAATCTTTGAGCGTTCCTTTTCAGTGAACATAAATGCATTACCAATAAATCTTTCTTCAACATCCTTGCTTGCCCTGATAAGGAAATTCTTTCCCTTAAAACGAAATGGAAGCGCAGAGGCAATGTTTGCAAGACCTTTTCTTAATCCCTTTGGAAGCTTCTGGAAGCCGGCAAGATCAAGAGGTTCTCTGTATATGTTGTAACCACCGAAGAACTCATCAGCACCCTCACCAGACATAGATACCTTTACATGCTTTGCAGCGGTCTGGCTGACAAAGTATAGAGCAATAGCGGCTGGATCAGCTAATGGCTCGTCCATGTGATACTGAATCTTAGGAATGGCAGCCCAGTACTCTTCACTTGATACAAGTTTAGAGTAGTTGTCAATCTGGATTTTTTCAGATAAAGACTTGGCATAATCAATTTCATTGTATTTTTCATAATCAAAACCAACAGTAAAGGTTTTGTCACCATTGAAGGTAGCGGCAACATAACTTGAATCAACGCCGCTTGAGAGGAAGGAACCAACTTCCACATCACTTATCTTATGGTGCTCTACTGAATCGTGCATAGCATCATCAATTTCCTGAACGAATTCATCTAAGGACTTGCTGTTGTCTGCTTCAAAGGTAGGCTCCCAATATTTTTTGATATCAATCTGTCCGTTATGGAAGGTGAAACAATGTCCAGGCATAAGCTTATATACGCCTTTAAAAAATGTTTCAGGCAGAACAGAATACTGGAATGTGAGATAGTTCTCAAGAGCAATATCGTTAACCTCCTTCTTATAGGCAGGATGAGCTAATATACTCTTTATTTCAGAGCCGTAGATGATATTTCCATCAACAACTGTGTAGTAGAAGGGCTTAATTCCGAAAAAGTCTCTTGCACCAAAAAGGGTTTCTTTTTCACTATCCCATATAACGAAAGCAAACATTCCACGTAGCTTATTAAGCATATCTTCACCGTATTCTTCATAGGCATGAATAAGAACTTCGGTATCAGAGTTATTGGCAAATGTGTGCCCCTTCTCAATGAGCTCTTTTCTTAAGTCCTGATAATTATATATTTCACCATTAAATGTTATAACAATCTTCTTATTTTCGTTGAACATAGGCTGGCTTCCGTTATCAAGATCAATAATTGAAAGTCTTCTAAAGCCCATATAAGCCTTGTCATCTATATACTGACCGGCGCTATCAGGTCCACGATGGATGATTTTATTCATCATATCAGTAAGAACATCCTTACCATTTTCAAGGTATCCTGTAAATCCAGCAAATCCGCACATATTACAAAACCGTCCTTTCTTACATATAAATGCTGTTAATATAGTTTGCATGAATTATATTTTATATGATGTGAGTGTTAAAAGTAAAATTTACCACTTACTATATTCGTGCAAATCAATTATGTAATTATAGCAAACTGAGGAGGTTAATACAAGGAAATACAAGGAAATATGTAATTAAAAACTTGTTAAAAAGTAGTTCTAAAGTAGTAGAAAAATAGCTGGATAATAGCTGAAAAGTAGTTGGAAAGTAGTTAAAAAATTAGTAATGAAAAAGTTTAAAATATATTTACATTATATATAAATGTGTGATAGAATATAAAAAAACAGTTTTTCTATATTGCCTGTGCAGTTGATATATCAAAAGAAAGGTATTGCCTATTAACTGTCAGTTAACAATAGAGCAGGGTATTCACAGAATATGATTACTGGCAAAGGAGGGAAGAGATGAGCAGAAAGAGAGCAGGTTAGATTTAGACGTTGGAAGGGTAATATAAAGACAGATTAAGAGAAGCTTTTTGCTTTATAAGTTTTTGTATTATATTTCAATCTAATAATATGATAGTCTTTATAACATTTGGTCAGATAGAATGTTATATCAGTAGTGATGAGACCGGTGGCTATGCCTAAGGTGACATTGTTTCATAATAACAATTAATTCCATAGCAAAATAAACTAACAAAGTAAAATAACAATTAATTCCACAGCAAAACAAATTAACAAAGTAAAATAACAACTAATTTCATAGCAAAATAAAATAATAAAACAATATATAAAATATCAAAATAAAAGAAAAAATATACATAAAGTCAGTGATAAACAAATTGCTAAACAAAACTAGATAAAATATATATTAAAAACAAAAAATACAAACAAAGGATATAAAATGAGGAGAAAAGATTCAGAAATAATATTAATAACAAAAGTAGCAGCATTTTTATTAGCAGCGGGAGACTATAGCAGGGAAAACTTTAATGATGAAGCTGGCAAAAACGGAGGTGATTGGTGTGATGAACAGATGTCTTGATGGAAATAATGTTAGAAATAATAAGGTATACAGATGGGGAATTATTGCGGCTATGGTGTTTATTACTGCGGTAATAAAGCAGGTGTTTAGTTATGGCGCGGATTATAGATTTAAGCACGAATTAGATACAATAGATATGTTAAATAATAGTATTACATATACTTACAAGGATAATGCAAATGATAAAAACTCTAATCGTACCTACACTATACAAAATGACTGGCTGCCACAGATGAAGGTGCGCAGGTACAACAGCAGCTTTAGTGAGGGTGCGGATACGGATATAACAATGTATGGACCATATGTATGGCTGCCAGCGGGCAAATACAGGGTAAAGATTAATTTTACAAAGGATGGCGGCAGTGCATTTGAACAATATGATGTGTGTACTAACTTTGGAAAGAATGGCTCTAAGACTAAACCATATAATTATTCAGGCAGATTGGAAATAGGAAATGGAGCATATATATCTAATCAGAAATATGTTAATTCTAATCCTAATGATAAATATCTGGAATATATTATTGAAACTAATGGAGATGCTTCTGATTATGAGTTTAGATTATTCTTTAATGCAGGAGGCTTGGGAGAAAGTATAGATTCAACAGCTAATAATGATATTGGTGTGCTGCACAGATTTGTAAGGAGTATATCAATTACAGCCGAATATAACAATACAATAACTCTTGATGCTAATGGTGGTTCTCTAAAAACAGCTACGGATACGACAACGTGGGGACAGTCAAGAGAAAAACTGTCAGAAAGTCAGATACCAGAAAAGGCGGGGTATAAATTTGCAGGATATTACGGATATACTAAGGCATCCAATGAAACCAACTTAAGAAGCGGTCTTGAATTCGATACAACTAGTGATAAAGTAAAACTATGGAATAAAGATGGAACAGCGGTTACGGGAGCAGAAGTAAGCTACTATGATTATACCGTTTATGCTGAATGGACGCCTGATGAAGGTACTAAATATAAAGTAGAGCATTATAAAATGAAGGTGGATGGCACATATTCAGATATACCTGACGAAGTAGAAAATATGACAGGTACAACAGATAGTAAGGTTACACCGGCAACCAAGACCTATACAGGCTTTACGTCACCGGCTGCAAGCGAGGTGACTATTGCGGCTGATGGAAGCACAGTAGTCCAATATAGATATAGTAGAAACCAATATGAGGTTATCATAAAAATAAGTCACCAAAATACTTTAGGAGCATGGGAGGATGAGCGGGACTGGATAAAAACAACAAAATATTATGGCGAGAGCTATCATTATGATGGTTATGGAAATGATACAGATGGACCAGATAATACAGAATATTATAATATATGCGCAAGCGGAACGGTGACGGAGAAGGTTGAGACGACAGTTAAGGCTTATAGAAGAAAATATTTATTAAACTTTAGCTGGGATGATGGAGTGTCTATAGTAACAGGGACGGATAATAGTGGAAATGGCATAGTATATCAGAATGGACAAGGCTTTTCATATTATTATGGGAGAATTCAAGGTGTAAAAGCATATCTGAAATACGGTTATCACGTTGATTATGTGGAAGAAACAACACCGGGACATACAGGACAGTATACGGA
>CAKRKK010000087.1 GCA_934358235.1 uncultured Lachnospira sp. | reverse complement strand
AAGATCTCCATAGCTTGGGAATGGCCAGAATTCCTTATCTACGATCATTTCAAGCTTATCAGCAGGTGCTCTTAACTCATCCATAGTAGTTTTAACTTCATCTCTGAAATATGTAGCCTGCGCAACAATATCATCAATTGTAGAAGCAATAGCTGTAACATCAATAAGACTCTTGTAAGCCTTCTTCATATCCTTTAAGTATCCAGATACTTCTGTAAGAAGTTCTTCCTGAACTGAAGCATCAGCACCAGCCTCCTTAACTGTAATAACAGAGTTAGCAAGCTCAGTTGTGTAAGAAATAACTGAAGGAATAATCTGCTTTCCAGCCATATCAATCATTGTCTTAGCTTCGATATTGATAGCCTTTGCATAAGCTTCATACTTAATCTCAGCTCTTGACTTTAATTCAGCCTCTGTAAATACACCAAAGCTTTCAAAGAGCTTAACAGCCTTAGGAGTTGTAAGGGCAGGAATAGCATCAACCATAGACTTGATGTTTGGAAGACCTCTTCTTTCAGCCTCCTCAACCCATGCATCTGAGTAACCGTTACCGTTAAATACGATTCTGTGATGATCAGTAAAGAGCTTCTTGATAAGATCATGTACAGCCATATCAAAGTTCTCTACGCCGTCAAGCTGATCAGCGATTTCCTTAAAGCTTTCTGCAACGATTGTATTAAGAACTACGTTAGCAGGAGCGATTGAATCTGATGAACCTACCATACGGAATTCAAACTTATTACCAGTAAATGCAAATGGTGAAGTTCTGTTTCTATCCGTAGCATCTTTGTTAAGGTCAGGAAGTGTAGAAGCACCAGTCTTTAACTTACCCTTCTGTATAGAGCTTGTAGCATCACCCTTGTCAATAAGCTGCATAACAACATCCTCAAGCTGTTCACCAAGGAACATAGAAATAATAGCTGGAGGTGCTTCATTAGCTCCAAGTCTGTGGTCATTACCAACATCAGAAGCAGATTCTCTTAAAAGATCAGCGTGTGTATCAACAGCCTTCATAATAGCACCGAGTACAAGTAAGAACTGGATGTTTTCGTGAGGTGTCTTACCAGGCTCAAGAAGATTGATGCCATCATCAGTTGTGATTGACCAGTTGTTGTGCTTACCTGAACCATTTACACCGGCAAATGGCTTCTCGTGGAGAAGGCATACAAGACCATGTCTGTAAGCAACCTTCTTCATAACCTCCATCATAAGCTGGTTGTTATCAGTAGCAATATTACACTGTGCATATATAGGAGCTAACTCGTGCTGAGCTGGAGCAACTTCATTATGCTGTGTCTTGGCAGATACGCCGAGCTTCCATAATTCCTCGTTGATATCCTTCATAAATGCAGCGATTCTTTCGCGGATAGAACCGAAGTAGTGATCATCAAGTTCCTGTCCCTTTGGTGGCATAGCACCGAATAATGTACGTCCAGAGAAGATAAGATCCTTTCTCTTAAGATACTTTTCTCTATCTACAATAAAGTATTCCTGTTCAGCACCAACAGAAGGAGTAACCTTCTTAGATGTTGTATTACCGAATAACTTTAATATTCTTAAAGCCTGCTCATTAACAGCATCCATAGAACGAAGAAGCGGTGTCTTCTGGTCAAGTGCTTCTCCTGTATAAGAACAGAAAGCTGTAGGAATACAAAGAGTTGCACCCTGTGCACCTTCACGAACAAAGGCTGGTGATGTGCAGTCCCAGGCTGTATATCCTCTTGCCTCGAATGTAGCACGAAGACCACCTGAAGGGAATGATGAAGCATCTGGCTCGCCCTTTATTAATTCTTTACCAGAGAATTCCATAAGAACCTTTCCGTTTTCATTAGGTGCTGAAATAAATGAATCATGCTTTTCAGCAGTAGTTCCTGTCAAAGGCTGGAACCAGTGTGTGTAATGAGTTGCGCCTTTTTCGATAGCCCAATTCTTCATTGCATTAGCAATAACATCTGCATCAGTAATATTTAATTCCTGAACACCTGCAATTGCTAACTTAAGATTTTTGTAAACGTTTTTTGGTAAACGCTCTTTCATAACTGCGTCGTTGAACACATTTTCGCCGAAGATGTCAGCTACATTGAATTTTTCGCTCATAACTTTTTCATCCTTCCTTTTCATAGATTATTATTCTATTAGTAAAACTAAAAAAGGCATCCACATATACATATATTTAAATGCATAATATGAACGCCTTTGTTCTACCTTATTTGATTAGTGACAAGCATTTGTTGTCTTTAAATAAAATAACTCATTACTGATAATAATGCAAGTTCTTTTTGTAAAAATATTAAAAAAATTAAATAATTAATTATTCAGTATAATGATTGTTATATTAATACTATTCTAATGAGGCCTCTCCAACATACATTCCATGTACAATAAATCGTTGTGAACCATCGTTGGTGCAAGTGGAAAGTGTAACAACCTGCGTTGCATCAGAAACATCCACACCGGTTTCATACATTGACTTGGCTTTCATATTGGCAGCATACTCTCTCATAGATGAAAGAGTAGGGAAGTTAAAGGTATAGGTATCACTTACAGCTTCACTTATGTAACAGCTAAATATTTTATATTCCTTGATTACATTGCCTGTATATATGTAGAATACGCTATTGCTGGCTGAATTCCAGAAGGAATAATCCTCATAGGACTTCAGCTTTCCAAACATAGCACCATTTCTCATATTATGTCCATATATAATTACGTGGCTTGAAGTAAGGCCGCCGTTAATTCTGTAATCTTCAAACAGACAGCCATTAGCACTATATTCATTGTTAAATGTGTGTGTAAGATAATAATCATTATCCTCACCCCTGACCATAGGAAGTCTACAGTTTATAGATGGAATATACATATAACCTATGCCCTGTGGATTAATACTCAGCAGAGCTTCATGATTATACTTGAATGGAACTTCAACCTCCTGCTCATCATCGCCTATTACAACCTTAGTATGTGAATCCTCATCAAGCACATCCTGACTTATATTATCATATATGACATCAGCCTTGTGATATTCAAGGAATATATTAATCAGGTTATAGGCGGCAAATATGAATACAGCAACAGATATGGCAAGAATAATCCCGCGTATTATTCTTGAATGCTTACGTGCCTTTTCGTTTCTGTCAAATACGGCATCGGCATCATCCTCATCAATATCGCTGTCAGCTTCATAATTAAGGTCATCGTTGTCAATATCTTTATCATCTTCTAACAGAATATCGCTGTTGTCAATATCTGATATATCATTGTTTATATCATTATTATCATTGTTGTAATTGCTTAAATCTTTATCTTTATCGCTCATAGCACTCCCATTGTCCTGCATATATTAAAAATATGGAAAAATGGGAAATCAAGCCTTTCCAGCAGAACCAAAAAGGTTAATCTTTTCGCGGACTGTTTCTTTAATAGCTTCACAGCCAGGAGCAAGAAGCTTTCTTGGATCAAAGCCTTTGCCTTCAAGATCCTTACCAGCTTCTATATACTTTCTTGTTGCTTCTGCGAAGGCAAGCTGGCACTCTGTGTTAACATTAATTTTTGCAACACCTAAAGAGATAGCTTTCTTAATCATATCCTCTGGAATACCTGTTCCACCGTGTAATACTAATGGCATATCGCCAACCTTTTCTTTAACAGCAGCAAGTGTTTCAAAGCTTAAGCCAGGCCAGTTGGCAGGATACTTACCATGGATATTACCTATACCAGCAGCAAGCATAGTTACACCAAGATCGGCAATAGACTTGCATTCATTAGGATCTGCGCATTCGCCCATGCCTATAACACCATCTTCTTCACCACCGATAGAGCCTACCTCTGCCTCAAGTGATAATCCTTTTTCCTTGCATAGGGCAACTAATTCTTTAGTCTTTTCAATATTCTCATCGATAGGATAGTGTGAACCATCAAACATAATAGATGAGAAACCAGCCTCGATACAATCAAAGCATGCTTCATAAGTTCCGTGGTCAAGATGAAGAGCAACTGGAACAGTAATCTTAAGATCATCAATCATAGCACTTACCATGCTGGCAACAGTTTTGAAACCTGTCATATATTTGCCGGCACCACATGAAACTCCAAGGATAACAGGTGAATTCATTTCCTGTGCAGTAAGAAGAATAGATTTAGTCCATTCAAGGTTATTGATATTAAACTGACCAACAGCATACTTGCCATCTCTGGCTTTTTCTAACATTTCTTTAGCTGAAACTAACATAAGTATAAACCTCCTGATAAGATAATTAATATGAGTACAGTTTTACCGTCCACTCTGGGTTTATTATACATTAAATATAATAAAAAGAAAAGGAAATAGTAAGAAAAAACACCTTATTGAAACACAAAATCAATTTATAATCTGATTTATCAAGTTTTTGTTGTGATTAATACTAAAAAGAAGTATAATTTAGAAAATAAAATCCATACATTTAAGCATATAATGTTAAATTATCAACTAATACATATGAGGTATATGAATAATACAGATAGTTACTTGTGTCAGGTTGGTATTAAGGGTGGAAAGGAGAAAGCGTTATGGGTAGAATTATTGATGCATTAAGCTTCGTGGCTCTAGAAGCAGACTTTTATAACCTTGAAGAGAATAGAGGAGATTCATATCTTCCTTTTATAGGCTTTATGATGTTCCTGATTGGTTTTGTTGTGCTGTTTATGGGATTTAGTAAGTATCTTACTGCCAGAAAGAATTTCAATCTGTTTTATGACCAGAGAGATAGCGTGAAGGTGGATAAGGCCACGAATCAGAAGAATAAGAATGTTGGAATTATTATGATGGCGGCTGGACTTATAGTTTTAGTGGTTTCGTTTTTTGTTATTTAATAAAATGCAGGAATTACAAAACCGTTCCTTATTTCTTAAGGAACGGTTTTGAAAGAGGGAGGAGAGTTGTAATATATGTTATAAACAACTCATATTTATGAAGAACAAATAAATGTAAGTAAACTGATTAAATATTAACTTCTCTAAATAAACAAGAATGAATAAAGGATAATAAATAAACGATATAAATAAATGATAATACAAAGCTTGTGAAAGATATATCACGTTGAATTATTTTCTTCGCTCTTGTCTATATTTGAAGTATATTGATTAAAAGTGAAGAAAGAATGTTGATATTGTTAAAAGTTGTTGAATGTAATATGAACATTTTATGAACAAGACTTTTATAAATAGGATTAAGGAGGGGGATTATGCCGGTTATATACAAGTGTCCTAACTGTGGTGCGGCTATGGAGTTCGACAGTGATACGCAGAAGCTTGGGTGTGGCAGATGTGGTACTCACATAGATGTTAAGACGTATGAAAAGGAATATGCGGCTCTGATGGAGGATGTTGCATATGTTAATAAAGAAAGCACAGATGAGGTACATACAGAAGCACGAGATAATGTAGATGCAGAAGCACAAGATAAGGCAGATGCAGATACTTCACATAGGGGAAGCGTTCCCGATATGAAGATATATAATTGCCAGAGCTGTGGTGCGCAGTTAGTTGCGGATGAATATACTTCAGCGACCTTCTGTTCATATTGTGGTAACCCTACCTTAGTGGAGGACAGATTGCAGGGAGAATTCAGACCACAGACAATAATTCCATTTAAGATTAACAAGGATAAGGCAGTTGATATATATAAGAAATGGTTAAAAAAAGGCTTACTGACACCTAAGGAATTATCAACCTCAGCCACAATAGAAAAGATAAGCGGAGTATATGTACCTTTCTGGTTATACAGCTATAACGCAAGAACACAGATGAGTGCGCGTGCTAACAGAGTGAGGACAACTAGAAGAGGCGATACGGAGTATACTTATACAGACCACTATGATGTGTTCAGGGATGTAAATGCGGAGTTTGACAGAATACCTGCGGATGCTTCTGAGAAGATGCCTGATGAAAAGATGGATATGCTTGAACCATTTGATTATGAAGAAATAGAAAGCTTTGCTATGCCATATTTGTCAGGATATCTGTCAGAAAGATTCAACTATACGCCGGATGAGATAGAGCTGAGGGCAAAGGAGAGGGCAGAAGATTATATAACAGATATTGCAAGAGGAACTATACAAGGCTATTCAAGTGTAGCAGTAACAGGTAACAATGTAACGATTAAGCCTAAGGCTAATGAATATGCACTTTTTCCAGTATGGATGCTTAACTGCAGATTTAAAAATAAAGAATTTCACTTTTATCTTAATGGACAGACGGGTAAAATTGTTGCTGACAGACCTATAAGTGGAGTAAAGGCAGTTGTATATGGCGTTTCAATATTTGTTATAATGCTGATTATTACTATGATTGGAGGGCTGTTGTTTATATGATAAATGTATTAAAAGGCATATCGGATAATACAGGCAGGTCTTTTGGTAAGAAGCCTGCTGGTATTAAGGTAATAGCAGCCAGGCTGATTATAGCTTTAATGGTTATATGTATCGGAGTAGTAATGTGCCAGAAAACAGAACTTGTGGCTGCGGAAAGCACAAGCCAGACAGAAGCAGCACAGGCACTAACACAGGAGGCAGCAGATACAACGGGGCAGGCAGGTGGAATATCTAAGAATTATGTTATAGATGATGCGGGAATATTAAGTGATTCAGAAGAAAAAAGCCTGTCTGAGTTATGCCAGAAGGCTTCAGAAAAGTGTCAGCTTGATATAGTCATCATAACTATGAATAAGAATCTTGATTATACACCTATGGATACATATTTAAGGTCGGTGCTTGAAAAACAGTATGGATATTATGGAACTGGAAGTAACTGCGAAGCTGTTGTATATGGCATAGATATGACCTCCAGGGCTGACCGGATAGTAACCTCAGGCAGGGCAAGAAGTAGTATATCCCAGACTAAGCTTGATAATATAAGGGAAAAAGCTGAGAATGAACTCGCCTCAGGAGATTATTATAATGGCTGCCGTAAGTATATTAAGGGGATTGAAAGACAGCTCAATACGTCCCTGATAGATAAAATGACATATAATATGCCGGTTAAACTTGCTATTTCAGCGGTAATAGCAGTGGTAGCAGTACTTATTATGATGAGTAGTGCTAAATCAAAGATGACTGTTTCAAGTACAGAATATACCAAGGATCATAATTATAATGTCAGAGACAGACGTGATATATTTATAAATACAACAGTAACCACACGCCGTATAGAAAAAAGCTCAGGCAGCAGCTCGGGAGGAAGTAGTGGAGGCAATTCAGGAAGCTCCGGAGGACATTTCTAAATACTAGCGAGGTAGTTGTTTAAGAAACTTTCATTTATTAAATATTCTTAACAATAAAGGTGCCTGACTGATGTGCGGGCTTTTACACCAGAAAATAACTAAAATAATTTATATTATAGAAAGCTTACATAATAGAAAATTGGTAAGGAAAGTTTGCCCCCATTTGCAAAAATGCAAATGGGGGCAAAAATCCCTATTGACAATTCCTTGATAATTAATAAGCTACCTAAATAACAGCTTATCTAATCAATAAGATGCCTAAACAACAACTCATCTAATCAATAATACTTACCTAAACAGCAATTATAGTGTTTCAGGAGCCTCATATTCTGTTCCAAAGGTTTCAACAGTAACAGTCTTCATAACCTGTGGCTTTCTAGGTCTGTCGTTCCAATCGGTATCAACTGAAGCAATCTTGTCTAATACGTCTTCGCCCTCGATAAGCTTGCCAAAGGAAGCGTACTGTCCATCAAGATGAGGAGCATCAGCATGCATGATAAAGAACTGGGAACCAGCAGAATCAGGATGCTGTGCACGTGCCATAGAAAGGACACCTCTTGAGTGCTTAAGTGAATTGTCAAAGCCATTGCAGTTGAATTCACCCTTGATAGAGTAGCCAGGACCGCCCATGCCTGTTCCGTCAGGATCTCCACCCTGAATCATAAAACCAGCGATAATTCTGTGGAATATAAGTCCATCATAGAAGCCCTTATTAACAAGACTTATAAAATTGTTAACTGTATTTGGTGCAACGTCTGGATAAAGCTCAGCTTTCATTACGTCACCGTTTTCCATTGTAAATGTAACAATAGGATTCTGTTCAGCCATAATAAACCTCCATAATAAATGTATTTAAAACTTGATTATAAATATAACAGTATATATATTAAAGGTGATAAGGATAAAAGTCAAATAAGAAGTACTGCAGAAAGTAGAACAGAAAGTAGAACGGAAAGTAGAACAGAAAGTAGGTTTAATATGACATATAAATCAGCCTTGGAAAATGTATATGTATGCATATCACAGGATGAAACGGATAATATAGGAACTGATATGAACAGTAAAGAGCTGCTGCAAAACATTTGTGCTGATATGGGAAGAAAGCATAATGTAATATTAAATACAACTGAGGGCTATAGAAGAGATAAGGATATATTAATTAGTGATAAGGAGTTAAAAATAAGTGAAGATATAGGTCTTGGAGAAGGATATACAGGCAGTGCTTCATATGTTGTGTATAATCTTAAGGATATAACAGCAGAGTATTGTGAGCATATATATGCAAGAAAAATGCATATGCCTGCATATATATTAGAAACAGAGAATTATATAGTCAGAGAAGAGTGTGAGGATGACCTGGCAGAGCTGTATGAGTTATATGAAGGGTTAAAGGATTGCAGCTATATAGAACCGCTTTATGCTGTTGAGCAGGAGAAGGAATTCTTAAGGAATTATATCAGAAATATGTATTACTTTTTTGATTATGGCTTGTGGCTGGTATATGATAAACGGACAGGGAAGCTTGCCGGGCGTATTGGAATTGAGAATCGGAGTATAGATGGTGTCAACTGTCAGGAGTTAGGATATCTTGTAGGTAAGGAATATCAGCACAGAGGTGCTGCATATGAGGTGTGTCTTGCGGTAATAGAGTATGCTAGGGATTATCTTGGAATAGAAAGCCTGTATGCCTGTATACATAAAGAAAACTTTCCTTCCATACGTCTTATAACAAAGCTTGGATTTGAAGTATATGCTTATGATGTGGAAGGAATGAATATATATATTAAAAATACAAAGCTATGATTTAATAACCCGCCTGATAAAGCACTTACATTTTATCAGGCGGGTTATTTAAATTGAACATAATTGTTTATTTATACGCAGGCATTGATTCATACAGAAATTGATTTATGCAGGCATTTATTCCTGTAGATATTTATT
>CAKRKK010000086.1 GCA_934358235.1 uncultured Lachnospira sp. | reverse complement strand
TCCTTAACCTCTGCGTATTCGTATGCAGCACCTATGGCTACAACCCCCTGATGATGTCCTGTATTGGCAAGTCTGTCAAGTCTTTCCTTCTCAACATAGTTAATAATTGTTGAAGTTTTCTTTGCCTCTCTGACTATGCTTTTAATAGATCCATCCTGACATCCATCAAGTATATACAGCTTATCTATTGTCTTTCCGGAACGAAATGCTTCAAGAACAGCATTACGGCCTTCAAATGTTAATTCCTTATATCGCATTTTCTATAACTCCTCTTATTTTACAGCTTTCTTTGCAGCCTTCTTTTCGTCCTCAAGATAGTCCAACGCTTCCTTTATAAGTCCGCACATACGTTCATAGTTTCCTGACATATACAGATAGCCCATAAGTGCCTCAAAACCTGTTGCCCGTCTGTAATCGCTTATAGAAGCATTCTTTGCTGATGTATAAGACTTAGCATTGCGCCCTCTCTTATATATACTTTCCTCTTCCTCTGTAAGCCTGTCCTCAAGAAAGCCTATCATCTTGGACTGTGCCTCAGCCTTTACTATGCTGCTTGCCTCTTTGTTCATCTTATTAACCTGTGTATTTCCCCTTGTAACTATCATGGTTTTTACCACAAGATCAAATATACTATCGCCTATATAAGCAAGCACAAGTGGAGAAAGCTGTCTAGGACTCACTTCCTTAAGTCCCAGACACTTCCATATATCATATGTCAGATTATCTTTTTTTATGCTCTCTTCCATCTGACACCTTCTCTTGTATCTTCAAGCACAATTCCCTTTGCCACAAGCTCATCTCTTATCTCATCAGCTCTTGCAAAGTTTCTGTCCTTTCTTGCCTGCTGTCTTTCATTTATAAGAGCCTCTACATCTTCATCAAGAAGTTCTTCTGCCTTTACAACATTAAGTCCTAATATATCACTAAGCTTTACTATGCTGTCCTTAAGTGCTGTAACATAAGCCTTTGTGCTGGCTTCTGATGAATTAGTATTAGCAAGCTTGACAAACTCAAATACCGCTGATATGGCATCCGCTGTATTAAAATCATCCTCCATTGCAGCTTCGAATTTCTTATAAATTTCCTTAACAGCCTCCATAAGCTTCTGCTCTTCCTCTGTCATAGGTAAATCTGCCGCACTCTTTTCAAGATGTGAAAGATTAGTTACTGATGTAACTATTCTGTCAAGGCTGTTCTTAGCTGATTCCATAAGCTCGTGGCTGAAGTTAATCGGATTTCTGTAATGTGCTGAAAGCATAAAGAATCTTAATACCTGAAGGTCATACTCTTTGGATATATCTCTTACTGTGAAGAAATTACCAAGTGACTTAGACATCTTTCTATTATCAATATTAAGAAATGCGTTATGCATCCAGTACTTTGCAAATGGAACTCCATTCGCAGCCTCTGACTGGGCAATTTCATTCTCATGATGTGGGAATATAAGATCCTCGCCGCCGGCATGTATATCTATCTCATCCGCAAGATACTTCTTAGCCATAACTGAACATTCTATATGCCAGCCTGGACGTCCATTGCCCCATGGTGATTCCCAGTATGGTTCTCCATCCTTCTTAGGCTTCCACAACACGAAATCAAGTGGATCCTCCTTCTCAGCCTCACCTGATACCTTAAGCTTATGTGCATCATCTCTGTGTCCTGCTTCAAGGTCATCTATATTTTTCTTTGAAAGCTTTCCATAGCCCTCAAACTTTCTTGTCCTGTAATATACAGTACCATTCTTCTCATATGCATAACCCTTATCAACAAGAGTCTGTATCATATTAATCATTCCATCTATTTCCTGGGTAGCAAGTGGATGTGTAGTTGCCGGCTTTATATTCATTCCAGCCATATCCTTCTTACATTCCTCAATATATCTTTTAGATATTTCTTCTGCAGTTACGCCTTCTTCTATTGACTTCTTGATAATCTTGTCATCTACATCTGTAAAGTTAGACACGTAGTTAACCTCATAGCCCTTGTATTCAAGATATCTTCTTACGGTATCAAACACTATCATAGGTCTTGCATTACCAATATGGATAAGATTGTATACAGTTGGTCCGCATACATACATCTTAACCTTTCCCTCTTCGAGAGGTTCAAACTCTTCTTTACGTCTTGAAAGTGTATTATATATCTTCATAGTAATCCTCTTTTTTATATATTTTTATACATTTTTAATATATTTATTCCTCAGCCTCATCACATCTTGACTCATTAACTGAATTCTCCAGCTTGGCAAGACGCTTCTTAAGCTTCTGATTCTGTTCCTTAAGCTTCTCTATCTCATTCATAACAGGATCTGGAAGATGTATCTGGTCAAGGTCTGATTCAACACGGACATTATCCCTTATAACAATTCTTCCCGGCACACCAACAACTGTGGAATTCGGTGGCACATTCTTTACAACCACTGAGCCCGCTCCTATCTTACAATTATCACCTATTGTAACCGAGCCTAATACCTTTGCACCCGCACCAATCATAATATTACTTCCTAGCGTCGGATGTCTCTTTCCCTGCTCTTTACCTGTTCCACCAAGAGTCACTCCCTGATAAAGCGTTACGTTATCACCTATAATTGCAGTTTCACCAATAACCACACCGTGTCCATGGTCTATGAATAACCCTTCACCTATTGTAGCTCCCGGATGTATCTCAATTCCTGTCTTTCTTGCTGTTTTCTGGGATAATCTCCTGGCTCTGTAAAAATGTCCCTTTTCATATAGCTTATGTGCCCTTCTATACTTTAATAATGCCCAGAAGCTTGGATAAAGAAACACTTCCATCCTGCTTTTAATTGCTGGATCTCTATCCATAATAACAGCCATTTCCTGTTTAATAAATTCTAAATACTTCATATCTGATATCTTCCTAACTATTCACATGTTCTTAATTCATTATATGATGCAGAAGCCAGATGTAAAATCATTTCATCCTCTCTTTGCAGCGCATCCATTACAACTGCCGCAACAGTTAGTCATATCAGAATCTCCATATATATAATTAGACACCGAAACAAGACTGCATATCGCCTGTGAGGATATGCCCTCTCCTGTCCCCGTGAATCCAAGTCCTTCTTCTGTTGTTGCCTTGACATTCACCTGATTGACATCAAGCTTAAGCGTCTTAGCTATATTCTCACGCATAGTATCTATATAAGGACGCATCTTAGGCTTCTGCGCAATAATAGTAGCATCTATATTCTCGATAATATAATTATTCTCATCAAGAAGTGTACCAACCTGCTCTAAAAGCTTTATACTTGATATACCCTTATATCTGTTATCTGAATCTGGAAAATGCTTTCCTATATCACCAAGCGCTGCTGCCCCAAGAAGTGCATCCATAATTGCATGAAGCAGTACATCTGCATCTGAGTGTCCAAGAAGCCCCTTTTCATATGGTATCTCTACACCTCCAAGGATAAGCTTTCTATCATCAACCAGCTTGTGAACATCATAACCAAGTCCAACTCTCATATGATAACCATACACCTTTCTACGATATCTATCTTCTATTTAGGTTCTTATCCTTATAAGTAAACCACATTTTTATAACATTTACAAGCACATCTTGCTTTACATATTGCATTTGCATACCAACACACTATGTTTATCCCAATGCAACATCAAGCATCATCATCACACCGAAGCCAACCGCAAATGCTATTACACCAATATCCGAATGTTTTCCCTGTGACATTTCTGGTATAAGCTCCTCCACCACAACATACAGCATAGCACCTGCTGCAAAGCTCAACAGATATGGAAGTGCCGGGGTTATGATCCCTGCTGCCATAATGGTAACAAAAGCTGCTATAGGTTCTACTACTCCTGATAAAAAACCATATAAGAATGCTTTCCCTCTTCCTAGTCCCTCGGACCTTATGGGAAGTGATATAATTGCTCCCTCTGGGAAATTCTGTATGGCTATACCAACAGCAAGCACAAGTGCTGCCATTGCAGTTATACCTGTACTGCCAGATATATAGCCTGCATATACCACTCCTACTGCCATTCCCTCTGGCACATTATGAATAGTCACAGCAAGAACAAGCATTGTTGTTTTTTTTAAATGTGTCTTTGGTCCTTCTGACTCAGTACTGTTCATATGAAGGTGTGGTGTTATATGATCAAGCAGCAGTAAAAACAGCATACCAGCCCACAAGCCTGTAAGTGCTGGTATGAAGGATAATGTTCCCATAAAAGCCGACTGTTCTATGGACGGAATAAGCAGACTCCAGACAGACGCTGCAACCATAACTCCTGAAGCAAAGCCCATAAGAAGTCTTTGCAGCCTATTACCAATAGCATTTTTCAGAAAGAAAACGCAGGCTGCACCTAATGTAGTCCCTACTAATGGTATCAATATACCATATACAACTTCTATTCCCATTTATTTCTCCATTCTACACATGACATCTGTTATTATTTACCATTTTCCTGTTTTAATATTTTTATAATTTTCTGATTTTCTAATTTTATGATTATTACTGTTCCAGATTCTTCTTTTCCTTTTTAGTCAGTACAAGATGTCTTATTGCTGCCACAGGATGATGAAATATCATTCTTGGTCCCGAATATCTCATAACCTCTTTAATCTTATTTCGCATGTCAGGCTTATAGCAATGTACCCTGCAGTTAGAACAAAATGTCTTTGTTTCCATAAATGGGCATTTATCACTTCTCATATTGGCATAATCAGATAATGTCTGGCACTCAGCACACATAGCATTTCTCGTATGATGTTTTTTACGGCAATACAGTTGTATCATCTGCGTAACCATTTCTTTTTCCTGTTTACGTTTATTATCTATGCTTTTGTTATTCATAACAATTCCATTCTGTACTTTTATTATTATATAGTTTTATTATTCTATGGTTTTACAACTATCAGCTTACTCTTCCAGCCTCCACCGAATATGTCCTGTCAGTTATTCTCATAGTAGACTGCCTGTGTGATACAAGCACTACTGTTTTATCCTTTCTTTCCCTTGCAAGCGACCTTAGTATTACTGCCTCATTCAGGCTGTCAAGATTACTTGTAGGCTCATCTAACAGCACCAGCTTCGCATCATGCAAAAACACTCTGGCCAGACCTATCCTCTGCTTCTCACCGCCAGACAATGTATCTCCAAGCTCTCCAACTGAGGTATCATAGCCTTTAGGCAGCGTCATAATAAAATCATGTATTGAGGCTTTTTTGCATGCAGCTTCTATCTCCTCATCTGTGGCATCAAGCTTTGCAATTCTTATATTATTCCTGATGCTGTCGCAGAAAAGATGCGTATCCTGTGTCATATAGCTTTCCATGTCTCTTAAATCCGTTGTATTTATATTTTTTATATTATGCTTTCCTATCCTTATTGTTCCACTATCTGCATCCCAGAATCTCATAAAAAGCTTAAGTAATGTTGACTTTCCGCTTCCGCTCTTTCCAATCATTCCTGTAACTTCA
The DNA here is from genome assembly GCA_934358235.1 of uncultured Lachnospira sp. Classification (GTDB taxonomy): domain Bacteria; phylum Bacillota; class Clostridia; order Lachnospirales; family Lachnospiraceae; genus Lachnospira. The sequence goes on along the minus strand of CAKRKK010000086.1, from coordinate 3,762 downwards.
CCCTTATGTATATCTATCGAAAAGTCATCCAATATCTTTTCTGAAGCATATGCAAAGGTAACATTTTCAGAGCTTATTCCATCGAATTCCACCTTTGTATTTCCTGAAACCTCTCTTATAACAGGTTCCTCCTCTAATATATTAAGAACTCTGTTTCCTGCTGCAAATGTACTCTGCAATGTGCTTCCTAGTGCTGCAAGCGCTACTGCCGGACCAAAGGATGAGAATAACGCTAGAGTTGTAAGCAACACTCCATCAAAGCCTATTCTGCCATTGACATAAAGCAGCGTACCTGCTATAAGCATAACAACATCTGACGCAAGTATACATACATTAGTAACCGCTGTATTAACTCCAGCTTTATTCTTCATCTGCTTTGCTGCAACAAGAAGCTCATCTGTCTGGCTGTTCATATCTGCAAGTCTTTTACTTCCTGCATCAAACTGTATTATCTGCTGTATTCCTCTTAAGCTGTCAAGGACAAAGCTGCTAAGCTCACCTGACCTTGTACGAAGTGTCATTCCATCACTTCCACCAGTCCTTGCTGCCACAAATGGTATAAGCACTCCTGTTACAATATATGCTGCCAGCGCCACAACCGCCAGCATCCAATGAAACGAACCAATATATATACACATTATGATTGTATACAATATAGCTATTGCTATCGGTGATATCGTATGTGCATAAAACACCTCAAGAAGCTCTATATCAGATGTTATAACTGATATAAGATTTCCTCTGTCCCTACCCTCAAGCTTTGCAGGGCACAGGCTTCTTAAAGCCTTAAACACCTTATCTCTTATTATTGCAAGTAATCTGAAGGCAATAAAATGATTGCAGGACTGTTCAGCATATCTAAAGCCAGCTCTTACCAACGCAAATACTACAACGCTCACTCCGATAAACACCAGTGTTAAACCAGTATCATATCCCATAACATCAAGTATTGCATAGCCTCCGAATATAGTTATAAACGAAGCACACAAATGACCAGCAAGTCCCATAAGTATTGCTATAATCATATATCCGGCAAGCGGCTTAACAAGTCCAATAAGCTTTAACATAACATTTAACCCGCTGCGTTCCTTTATCTCATTATTCATATTAATCTCCATTCCTGCACCTTAGCCTGCTTTTTGTGCGCATCTTACTATCTTTCGCCTGCTTTATAAACCGGCAGCAGACGTACATTCTTTAGTTATTCTCAAGCTCATACTGTGTATTCCACAGCCTGCCATATACACCATTCTTTTCTACAAGCTCTTTATGACTACCACTTTCTGCTATACAGCCATCACTAAATACATATATCTTATCCGCCTTAACAACATTGGCAAGACGATGTGATATAAGAATTACAGTCCTGTCCTCAGCCAGATTATATACCTCTGACATAATAGCATCTTCACTTTCTACATCTATATTCGATGTTGCTTCATCAAATATATATATACTGTTATCTCTCATAAGTGCCCTTGCGAGTGATAATCTTTGTTTCTGTCCACCCGATAAGTTGGATGCCTGTTCATTAAGCTTCATATCCAGCCCGCCCTGTTCCTTTATATAATCAGCAAGCTTTACTCTTTTTAAAGCATCCCACATCTTATCCTCAGAAGCATCTGGTGCTGACATAAGCAGATTATCTCTTACGGTACCTTTGAATATGTAACTCTGGTGGCTTATATATGCCACATTTGCCATCAGTGAGCTCTCACTTATATCAGATAGCTGTATACCGCCTATCGTTATATCCCCATTATAATTCTCATTCTTTTTCATTAAAATGCCTGCTAATGTTGACTTTCCACAACCGCTCTCACCAACTATTGCTGTAAAGCTGCCCATTGGACAAACCATATTGATATTTTTAAGAATTGGTCTTTCCGGCTCATAAGAAAACTGCATATTTCTGCATATAATGTCATGCTTTTTTGGAAATGTGGTTGTTCCTTTGTCGCTTTCCTGCATATCTAGAAAATTAAATATCTTGTCACTTGCTGCCATTCCGTTCATAGCAATATGAAAAAATGATCCAAGCTGTCTCATAGGTATAAAGAAATCTGCTGATAAAAGTATAATAAGCAGACATCCCGCCATATCTATACGTCCGTTTTTAAACTGAAGCACTGACATTATCAATCCAAGCGCTGCCCCTCCATAAGCAACAAAATCCATTATCGTTATAGAATTGAGCTGCATAGTTAACACCTTCATCGTGATTTTTCTAAACTTCTCTGCTTCTTCATTCATCTGATTATTCTTATATTCATCCGCCTGATATATCTTGAGTGTTGTAAGCCCCTGAAGATTCTCTAAGAATGTATCGCCAAGTGCTGTATACTGGTCCCAGTACTTTGACAGCAGTTTCTTTGCCCATGTCTGTACAACTGCTATTGACACAGGAATCAGAGGTACACATATAAGAAGCACCACCGCACATAGCGTATTAATAGTGCTGACATAAACAAAAAGTGTAAGTGGTGCAAGCATCGCATAAAAGAACTGAGGAAGATATGCACCAAAGTATGTTTCTAGCTGATCTACTCCTTCTACTGTAATCTGAACAAGCTCTGAGGTCTTTATCTTTTCATTATATGACGCACCAAGTCTTAACAGCTTTTCATATATCATATTTCTTAATGTCTTCTTTACTGTCTTAGATGACTGATAGCTCATTGCTGATGAACCTATATTGCACATAAAACGTATCACAAAACATATAAGCGAAATCACAGCAAATGGTATTATACGTTGTCTGATTAAAGCTAAATCCTTAGTAGTCACCAGTCCCGCTATAAATAAAGCTATTACTGTCATAAATACTATATTAAAAACAAGTGCTATCCATTGGAATATAACATTTCCTGCTATGTATTTCCTGCTATCAGGCACCACCTGTACTAAACGTTTTTTTATCATAATTGTTCTCCATTTCCATAACAACTCTATAACCTAATTCAGCCTGTCCCCATATTGGTACTTTGTAATACTTTTCCAATCGTAAAGTTCCAATTGTAATATTCCAATTGTGATGTTCCAATCGTAAAATTTTGCATAATTATAGTTGCACACAACTAAAGTTATGTGTAACTATTTTGCAACCTCTTACACTAACGTGTGTTAGTGTTTTCAAACTGAATACTAATAATTTATCTCATTTATCTGTTATATGTCAAGTAGTAATATCTGGGGATTATAAACTATTGCAGACCTTATGCCACAAACTAACCAGCCTTGTGCAATAATTGCAATAATCAGCAGAAGCCAGTCACTTGTAAAAAAGAAAAAAGCCCTTGCAGTTATCAAACTGCAAGGGAGAAAATAATACTCACAATGGAATTAACCATTATGATGAAAGGAGGGAGAATTCTAATCCTTATTGGTAATTAGAATTCAATATGAAAAATAAAATCTTGTAAAAAGTATTTGTAATGGTAGTTTTAAGATAACACATCATTACAACTTTTTCAAGGCTTTTTATATATTTTGTCTAATCACCACAAGTTTATTTTATTGTTTTTGTGCAATATGTATATCAGAATGTTTTGTTCCAGAAAACAAGAATCATTTTGTGATGATTTTTAAATTTTTTTAATTTTTTTTACAAAAAAGTGTTGACAACCATTGCATTTTAATATTATAATAGCGAAGCAGTTTGCGTGAGACAAAACGTAAACAAAGCGAACGGGATCTTAGCTCAGCTGGGAGAGCATCTGCCTTACAAGCAGAGGGTCACAGGTTCGAGCCCTGTAGGTCCCA